>JAJFVI010000329.1 GCA_021371895.1 Eubacteriales bacterium
GATAGCGCTCTTTGGACCATTCAAGGCCCTCCTCGGATAAGGCTTCGATGTGCCCGGCGAGCCTTTCGGCATCCAGCCCCTCCAGCGTCTGCTGATCGCCCACGTAGAGGATGTTACGGTGACCAAGCGATAACAGGTAGCGAGTCAGCCGATACATTCCTTCCTGATCTCCCAAGCCAATGTTGTTGTACTGTTCGCCCCGCTCGAAATAGCTGTCGATGAAAACAATTGGCTTGCGGGTCACCTGCATCAGTTCCCGGCATTTGGGGGCCTGTAACCCCATAATGATCAACCCCATGGCGTTCCATGTCTGCGCAACGCGGTGAATCTCTTCCGCACTCTGGGCGGCGCAGAGCAACATAAAAAAACCACGCGTGCGAATCTCGTTTTCCAGCGCACCCAGCATTTCACTCACGAAAGGGTCCTGCAAGGCAAGCTTTTCTTCACGGTTGGGATAGTTGGTAATTACACCTACGATCTGGCTGTCGCCCTTGGCGAGCATCCGCGCACCCATGTTGGGAATGTACTGGTACTTATTCAACTGTTCGCGTATCCGCTGCGCTGTTTCCGGGGACATCTTTTCCAGATGGCCGTGAATCAGGTTGGATACCGTGGCTGTGGATACGCCCATCGAATCAGCAATTTGTTTAATCGTCATATACTCGCCTCTTTGTTATGCGCTTAACCAGATTATAACATACAGGTTAAAAGAAAAATAGTCTTTAGCGAAAGAGTTGAATCGTGCCTTGCCTGCGTGTGCGCCGATGTACTAGAGAAGCATTATAAAACGAACACACCGCCCGCATCCTTTCGGAGCGAGCGGGGCATTTATACTGGGGCGATGGGGGAAGGTCAGGTCTGCTCCTCCAGCGCCTGGCGAATCATTTCCTCGGCAAGTTCGGATGCCTTGCGGCCCTGTTCCCCGGCGAGCTTTTTCAGCTTCTGCTCGGTAGCGCATTGGAGACGGATCATCATCGGCGTCAAACAACCGTTATAGGCCACTTCCTTTTGCGCCGCGTAGAAATCGGCCTCCGACAGGTGATTTTCCGCCCAGGCGTTCGCTTCCTCATTATTGAAGGGAATGATGCGTTCACCGTAGCCCCATGTGTTTGGTGCGACGCGCTGTGCATAGCGAGAGCGCGAGCCACCCTCCCCGTATAGGAAATAGTCCCCTTCTTCCGTGATATAGAGCGTCTCGGAAAGATAACCGCGTTCGGAGCTGAAACCGCGTTGCCAGTTGCCCAACGGCTTGGCCGTTTCGGTATCGTACACTTTGTTATTCATAGTCTGTTGCATGGCGATACCTCCTTTGCTCATTCCATTATACCATAATTTACGTAGATGGTCACGCACCCTTTCGCAAGAGAATGATGGAACACAGTTATTGCGAAGTGTTCCCCGGATGCGGTCTATTAGGTTCGCTCCCCATTATACGGCGGTTGGTGTGCTCAGCGTTTCAGCAGATCGTCCAGAGCGGTCGGGCAAATGTCGCCGCAGGAAACGCAGCCGACAATCTGGTTGCCCTTAATATAGGTGACGCACGGTGTTTCGCCTACGTTTAGGCGCTGCGCGATACCGTTGGATTTATAGACGTCCGCTTTAATGAACAGCAAATCGCAATGGCTTTGTTCGTACTTTTCCAGTATCGACAGCAGTTCGCGGTCATCCTTGGAAGTGGCGTTGTACAGGTAAACAAGGCGCGGCGCTTCGCCCATAATCTGGTTTTTAAACATTTCGCTTTCCGCAATGTATCTTTCCGCCGCGTATCCGGCAATGGCACCATCGCTCACGGCTGTGGCCACCTGCCTTAAGAACTTGTCGCGCACGTCGCCGGCACAGAACACGCCCGGAATTTTCGTTTCCATACGCTCGTTAGTGAGCACATATCCGTCGCACGTCATGTCAACCATGTCGCGGAAGAGCTCGGTGTTGGGCAGGTATCCGATAAAGACGAAACAAGTGTCCACAGGCACATCCACGATCTCGCCGGTCTTGGAGTTCTTCAGCGCCACCGCATGCAGATGGTCGTCACCCTTGAATTCGGCAGCGGTGGTATTCCACAGGAATTCCATTTTATCATTCTGCAGCGCTTCGCTCTTGGCGATCTCGTTACAGTCCATTACACCTTCGTCATGCAATACCGATACGATCACCTTGCTGGCGAACTTCGTTAAGAAGATGCCTTCCTCGATGGCCGCGTCTCCGCTGCCGATGACCATGACGGTTTTCCCGGTGTTGGCTGCGGCGTCGCACGTTGCGCAGAAAGAAATACCCTTGCCATACAGGTATTTCTCCTCGTTCAGCGCGCCCGTCAGGCGTGGTTTTCCGCCTGAGGCGATAATAACAACCTTGCAATGAAATTCGTTGCAGAATGTTTCTACGACCTTGTCTTCGCCTTCCAAATTTATCGCGCGTACGTCGGTCAACCTAAACTTCACGCCGAACATTTTTGCCTGTTTGTGGAACAGCTCCATTAGGCTCATGCCGGTGCTGCCTTCCGGGAAACCAGGATAATTTTTGATTTCGTTAGCGTGTGCGGTCTGACCGCCCACCAGCGCCTTTTCGATAATCTGGGTTTTCAGGCGCGCGCGACCGCAATAAATGCCGGCAGTCATGCCGGCCGCACCACCGCCTATAACCACGACGTCGCAGTGCTCAATCACCTTTTCCATGATAACCGTTCCTTCTTCCTATCGATTACATAAAGAAATTAACCGGCAGCTTGCCGCCGATGTACGCGTCAACCGGCGGGAATTACCGCAAACACCCAGCCTGACAACGAGAGGGGGCAATACCGCCATACAGAGCGCCGATGTTACAGCCCCCGGCCAAACGCACGATAACGCATAAGCAAACCACCGGGCATCATTATAAAAAATAGAAAATAATACTTATCGAGGGATGATGGTTAGAAAGCACTTTGAGAACATAGTGCTTACAATAATTTATTCACGCAAATGTCCTTGGTAACGGGGATTTCCATACGCCGGGCACGGGTTCCTTCATCTGTGCGGCAATATACTGCTTTGCACAATTGGCGAGCAGGGATTTGCAGGTGCAGATGTAGTCGGTAACGATCAGCGCGCATTCGCCGCGGCCGAACTGCTTGCGTATTGCATCAGCTTCATCGGTGGGAGCGGGCAGATGTCTCCCAGGCAATCCAGTCGGGTTATGAAACCAATCCTTTACTCGAATTGTAACACTTGCGGCAAGGCGAAGCAAGTTTACTTTTTCGACCAGAGTACCGCCGGCTTGTACACGTTACCGTAGGAAGAAAAAGTGAGAATGATGTGTTTAGGCGTGATAATCCCCGGTTATCATGGACGCGTGCTGATCATTGCGGAAACGATATTCGGTCTCTTCCACGTAACGCGGGTTTACCGTAGAACGTGTTGTAATCCGACCGGTGACAATCAATGTAATTCAATTACGGGAAGCAAACGATTTTGCCTGCGCGACGGATACCGTGCCGCCTTCCGCCTGTGCCTGCGAGACCGATGCCATATCGCCATTCAAGCGCTGTTGCGATGCGATAGTGTAAGGAACGCGGAGCAACCTCTTTTTGCGGGAGGATAGGCGTCCGTTATATTTGGATGGAACGCAGGTATTCACCGGGCGTCAGGCGCATCAGCTGCTTAAACTGGCGTGAGAACGCCGCGGTGCTGGAATACCCCAGTTCATCCGCGATCTGGGTGACGTTCTTTTCTCCTGCGCGCAAAAGGCGTTTCGCTTCTTCAATGCGCAGCCTTCGGTAGAAATCCATTACCGTTACGCCGGTGTATCGCTTAAAACGTTCCTTAAACACCGTCGCGGAAAGACCGAAGCCCCTGCAAACATGCGAAAAGCGCAGCATGCCGTCCAGCCTGGCGCTCATCAACTCCCGAGTACGCTCAAAGCTTTCGGAAAAATCCTCTTCTTTCACACGGGGCAAGCGCGTCTGTGAGGCAGACTCTTGCTGCGCGTTTAGCAGATCAATCAGCAACTGCGTCAGATACAGCGTAATCATCTGCACGCCGCCGCGTGGGGCCATGGGCAGGGGAGTCAGGCGCTTCTGACTGGATACGTCCAACATGGGGCCAAAAACGTGCTGCCCTTCCGCAATTAGCAGCGAAAGCAGACGTCTTTGTGAGGGAAGCAGCGTATTCTGTCTGTCGCGGAATGCGCGCATCGCCGCGCTGTTGCAGGAAAAGGAGATCACGAAGATACTCGCACCCCGGGCATAAGTGGCCCAAACGGAATGAAACTCGTTGGGCTTATGGAACAGGAGTTGCCCCTGATAAAGCTGGCGAACTTCCCGGCCCGCGCCGATTTCCGCCTCGCCCTGATCAATGTAGACCATTTCCCAGAAGTTGTGTTTTTCTCCGCTGATGATATAGCCCGACGCAAATTGGAAATAGTGGAAACTGTATAGCCGCCGATGGAAATCTCGTTTTTCGGCCGAAGAACCTGGTATTCCGACTTGGGTAACTTCCTCCTGACGCGGCGCAAACAATGCAGAAAATCGCAAACGAATATAGGTTCAGGCGCATTTTGAACACTGTACCATAAGTCTGCCATGTGCGGCATGAATTGTCTATGAAAACCGTCTAATACGCACAAGAATCCGACTAATATGATAATGCAATTCTGCCGTCTATTTGATATGATAATATTATACATAAGGGGAGGAGTCCGCGAGCATGATCTAGAAACCCAATCTATTGATCATGTCAGGAGGCCTTGGCAGCCGTTACGGCGTGCGAAGCAAATCGACCCGTGGACGAGCATGGACAGATCATTATTGATTATTCTATTTACGACGCGGTACACGTGGGCTTCAGCAAGGTGATCTGCGTGATCAAACCGGAGATGGAAGCAGCGTTTCGCGAGGTGATCGGCAATCGCATCTCACCATTCGTAACGCTCCATTACGCTTATCAGCGGCTTGGATATTTTACCTGCAGGTTTCAGCGTACCGGAAGGCCAACAAAACCCTTGGGCACGGTGTATGCGGTGCTGTGCGCCAACTTTTGATCGAGGCACCCTTTGCTGTCATCAACGCGGATGATTTTTACGGTCGCACGACTTACGCGCAGTTGGTGCGTATCTGGCTTATCCGCATCCGGCTACCGAGCATGTGATGGTCGGCTACGATATTGTAAACACGCTTACCGAAAGCGGGCATGTTGCGCGCGGCGTATGCAAGGTGGAAAACGGCCTGCTTGCAAACGCATGCACATCGAACCGCATCAGGGTGGGACGGCCTTCAGCGAGGATGGGGGAAACGAAACTTTCTTGCCGTACAGCACTGTGGTCAGCATGAATTTCTGGGGCTTTTAGCCAGGCATGGTGGGTGGGATCGAGGCCGTTTCACCGGTTACATGCGGGCGAACCTGCCTACTGATCCGCTGAAGTGCGAGTATTTCCTGCTGCTTATACCAATTCAGCTCATCAACGAGGGTAAGGCGACTGTCCGCATGAAAAATGGTACGGCGTCACCTACCGTGAGGATATGGCGCGGGTGCGCGCTGCCATCACGGAAATGAAGACAAACGGTCTATATCCTCAGGAACTATGGAGGTAATCGGTATGACGGACGTCCTGCGTTTCTTCCGTCTGGAAGGGCAGCCCTTTTCCTGCGAACCGTATGGTAGCGGGCATATCAACCGTACCTATCTCGTCGTTACCGACGCGCCTCACCGCTATATCCTGCAAAAGATCAATCGGCGTGTTTTTAAGGATGTACCGGCGCTGATGGAAAACATACACGCCGTAACGACCTACCTCGCACGGCAGGACCCTGACCCGCGCCATGTGCTGACGCTGGTGTTGACGACTGAAAGCATGCCTTATCATTGCGACCAAGATGGCGAATATTGGCGCATGTATGAATTTATTACTGGCGGCATATGCCTTAACCTCGCGCGAAACGAGAACGATTTTTACCAAAGCGCGGTGGCGTTCGGGCGTTTTCAGAACATGCTTTCGGATTTCCCGGCACACACGCTGCACGATACGATCGCGCATTTTCACGATACGCCGGCGCGCTACGCAGCCCTGCATGCCGCCATGCAAGCCGACGCTGTGGGCAGACTTGCCGAGGTAGCGCCGGAAATCGCCTTCGCCCTGGAACGGGAGAAGGAAGCGGGCGGCCTGATGTGGCTATTGCAAAGCGGAGAGCTGCCCCTACGCGTGACGCATAACGATACAAAGCTCAACAACGTGATTCTGGACGAGAAAGAAAACACGCCGCTATGCGTGATTGATCTGGATACGGTTATGCCGGGGCTGGTGGCCAACGATTTTGGCGATTCCATCCGTTTCGGAGCCTCCACCGCCGTGGAAGATGAGAAGGACTTGAGTAAGGTCAGCCTATCCCTTTCGCTGTATACGACCTATGCCAAAGGCTTTTTAAGCATATGCGGCGAACGCCTGACCCAGCGTGAGCGGGAAACCCTGCCCTTGGGCGCGAAACTGATGACGCTGGAAAATGGCGTACGCTTTTTAACGGATTATCTGCAGGGGGATCCCTATTACGCCGTTGCCCGGCCGGAACATAATCTGGATCGCGCCCGTACGCAATTCGCACTCGTTCGGGACATGGAACAGAAGTGGGAAGCCATGAACGCCGTTCTGGCGGTGCTGCGCTGACGCTTCGATTCCAGTTCGTGCTGTGCTCAACGAATGTTAAGCAGCACATAAGCGAATGTTGACAGCGAATCCTTCTTGAAGTAAAACGAATTGAGGTGTCCTGCGCAAAGGCAGGGGCATAGAAAGGACACGCGATGAAGATATTGCTTACCGGAGCGACAGGTTTCCTGGGTGCGCGAGCCGAACTGTTTCTGCGGCAGGAACACGATGTGTACGCCCTTCCCTCCGCGCTGATCCGCGGAGAGATGGCAGGGGAGCGTGCCGAACAGCTGTACGAAGCGATTGCCGCCTTTGCCCCGGATGTTTTGCTGCACACGGCCGCGATTTCCGATACGGCCTACGCGGAACAGCACCCGGAGGAATCCCGCCAGGCGAATGTCGTATTGCCGCAAGCGCTGGCACGTATCGCGATGAAAATGAATGCCAAGCTGATCTCCTGTTCCTCCGACCAGGTATATAACGGCTGCGCGTGCAAAGGGCCTTTTGATGAAAACGCGCGGCTCTCGCCTCAAAATGTATACGGTCGTCATAAGCTGGAAGCGGAAGACCGCGTTTCACAATTGGCGCCGGATACGGTTTCCCTCCGCCTGTCCTGGATGTACGATTTGCCTGCCTTCAGTTTGCCGACACACCGCAACCTGCTAACCGATCTGCTTGCAGCGGCTCTCCAGCAGGTACCGCTTCGTTTGTCGCAGTCAGACCTGCGGGGCATTACCTACGTACGCCATGTGATCGCGAATTTACCGCGGGCTTTTACCCTTTCGGGCGGCGTGTACAATTTTGGCAGCGAAAGCGCGCAAAGCGTTTGGCAAATCGCGGAAGCGTGGCGCGAAGCGCTGGACCTCGACGAGGGTTTCCTACAACCCGTAGAAGGAATGCCCCGCAGCCTGTGCATGGATTGTGCCAAAATCAAAGAGGAAGGCATTCTGTTGGACGATGCCTGCGACGGCATCAAACGCTGTATCCGGGATTACGGTTTGGATTCCCTCGGGTGGAGTGCAATAATAAATTAACGACGCCGTATCAGCTAAGTTTTCAATACAAGTGAAGACCACTCTGCACAATCCAAAAAATCAGGCTGCTGTTATCAATATAAACAAGGACTTTTATCACTATACATAAATATCCAATGAAAAGTAATAAGAATACAAGTTAAATAAACAATTTGAAAAATGTATATGGATCGTGTATAATGTTTCCATGGAACGTCTTCCGTTTCAAAAAAGTAGGAGGGAAAAAACATGAAAAAGATCGTTGCCCTGCTTCTATCGATTCTGATTACCATCTCCTGCATCGGCTTTGCCGCCGCCGAGGGCGACATCACCTTGGATGTCATCATCTGCCAGTACGGTAACAACACCAATAACTGGTTCACCGGAACCGGAATCAACGGCAAGAACTACGTTCAGCTGTTTGAGGAGGCCAACCCCGGTATTAAGCTCAACCTCGAAGTTGTCTCCTGGAACGACGTCTATACGGTCGTCAGCACCCGCATCAGCAACGGCAATCCCCCCGATATTCTGAATATCGATACGTTTGCCGATTACGCGACCGAGGGCCTGCTGCTGCCCGTGAAGGACTATTGCCCCGATGCGCTGTACAACGACTTCTTCCCGTCCTTCATTGCGCAGTCCGTGATCGACGACACCGTTTGGGCTGTGCCGGATCTGGCTTCCGCCCGCGCGATGTACTATAACAAAGACATCTTTGACGAAGTCGGCATCGCAGTCCCCACGACCTGGGCCGAGCTTGAAGATGCCTGCCTTGCGATCCTGGATTATTATGGCGGCGATGTGTACCCCTGGGGCATGGATATGACCACCGACGAAGGTCAGGCTGCGTTCTCCTACTATGTGTGGAACAACGGCGGCGGCTTTGTGGACGCGGATGGCAACTGGGCGCTTAACTCCGACGCCAACGTGGAAGCCGTCAACTTCGCTATCGGCCTATTCAACAAAGGTTATACCAACCCCAGCCCCGCCACGCAGACCCGTTACGATCTGCAGGATATGTTCGGCGCCGGCAAGATGGCGATGGTCATCACCACCAACCAACTCCCGACCTACCTGACCGAGAAGGGCTACAGCGTTAACTTCGGTACCGCCGCGTTGCCGCACAATGACGGCGCCGCGTCAGGTGCGACCGGCGTTATGGATCGCGTTATGGCTTTCCGTGACGACGCGTATGCGGATCAGGCTGCCCGTAACGCCGCGATCGGAAAAGTGCTTGAGTTCTTCTACAGCCCCGAAATGTACACCGGCTGGGTGAGCATGGAAGGTTTCCTGCCCGCCGTATCCTCCGCCGTTTCCTACCTTGTCGCGGCTGATCCTTCCTTTGAAGCCTGGCTGAACGTGCTGGATAGCTGCCAGTTCTATCCGACGGCCAAAAGCGAGTGGATCGACGTTAAACAGGGCGTAATCGATGTGGAACAGAACGCGATGCTGGGCGGCGACGTGAAGACCCTTCTGGACGAGCTTCAGGCCAAAGTAGCCAAGTAAAAAAACCGCGTGGGGGCCCGGTTGGTCCGGGCCCTCTCCTTTCAAAGCGAGGAGGGAATACGCTTGCATTCGATGCTGGAACGAAGAAAATGGGAGCCTTATTTATGGCTGCTGCCCAGTATTCTGCTGATGACGATCTTCGTTATCTTCCCGATATTTATCGTTTTCAAGCTCTCCTTCAGCGAGATTTCCAAGGCCGGCGTCGTGGGCGACTTCATCGGCCTTGGCAATTTTAAGGCGGCCGTGACCGACAAGGCTTTCGGCACCGTAATGACGAACACGCTGCTGTGGGTAGTTTCGGTTGTCGGCATCTCGACGTTCCTGGGCTTCATCGTCGCTATGGTGATGAATTCACCGTTTCGCGGCCGCAAAATCGCGCGCTCCATCATCGTGTTTCCCTGGGCAACCTCACTGGTCATCCAGGCGTCCATCTGGAATTATATTATCAATTTTGAATACGGCAACTTAAACAACGTTCTGCTTAACCTCGGTGTCATCAAAGACGCCGTCAACTGGCGCGCCTCCTACCAGATTGAGTTTATGTGGGAATGCGGCGTCGGCATCTTCGTTACCATTCCGTTCGTGGCATTCTGCGTGCTGGCGGGTCTGCAATCCATCGATAACACCTATTACGAGGCCGCCACGGTGGATGGCGCTGGGTACTGGAAGAAACTCACCAAGGTGACCCTGCCGCTGGTGCGCCCGGCTTTGACGGTCAGTACGGTGCTCAACATTATCTATGTGTTCAACTCTTTCCCGATCATCTACACCATTACTAAGGGTGCGCCCGCCAATAAGACGGATACGTTGGTCACCTACCTGTATATGCTCGCCTTTTACGATCAGCAAAAAGGCCCGGCCACGGCGCTGTCCGTAATCGGATTCGTGCTTTTGTGCATCGTCGCCGGCCTGTACATGATGATCTCCATGCGGAAGGAAGAGCTGTGACGATGAAGAGCATGACGCCTGCCCATATCCGGAAACGCAATTCATGGGCGCTGTACGGTGCCGCGGTGGCCCTCGCCGCGATCCTCGTACTGTTCTCGCTGCCGATATATCATTTCGCTACTGACCTGTATGTTAAAAAATCCCCCAACACCTTTGTTGGGGATGAAAAATACGTTAAAACGCGCGCTGACGTCGAAGCCATCGCGGAAACGTACCAAAACCAAAAAGAGCTGGGCAACGTGACGGTTCTGGAAGACGTGACCCAGCGTGTAAATTCCAAGGGGGAAACCACGTCGCTGATCACTTTTCGTGTCAGTGCGACCGTGGATAAAAATGCGTGGGATTTCATAGCCTCCGGCTTACCCAACGGCAGGCTGCTGCTTTTTTGTGTGCTGGCTTTGGGCGCATCCGTACTGCTGCTGTTGCTGAGCTTGCCCGGTACATTCGCGCTCATTCCGCAAAAACTTTCCCGCCGCAACATGGCGATGCGGAACGCGGCGTGCGCGCTAATGTTGATCGCGCTCGTGCTGGTGCCTGTGTTTCACTTTTACACGGTCAGCGTCTTCCAACGGCAGATGATCGACGCACTTACCCGGGAACCCACGCCCCGGCTTACGTCGCTGCTTGCCGCTACGGACGCGTTACTGTACGGCGGGCAAGCCGGGGATACGGCCGGCGCGTTGGTCGCGGGGCTGACTTACCAAACGACCGCCGCGTTTTGGCTCCTGCTTCCATCGATGTTCGGGCTGCTGGTCGCGTTCATTCTGCTTTCCAGAGAATCGTTGTCGCACACGCTTACCCGCGGGCTTTTATACCTGTTCGTGATTGCCCTTTGCGTAGTGATCCTCTACCCGTATTATGTAATGCTGATTACTGCTTTCCGCAATAATGCCGAAACGACGGACATGTATTTTACGAATATCTTTCCCACCAAGTGGATATGGAGCAATATCACCGATATTGTCAATCGCGGCGTGCCGCGCTTCCTGCTCAACTCCCTGTTGCTTTCCGGCGGCGCGACGCTGATTGCGCTAGGTTGCGGCATCCCCGCTGCGTACGCGATGGCGCGTATGAATTTCCGCGGAAAGAAAGTGTTTCTGGGTTTTGTGATCATGAGCCAGATGTTCGCGCCGATCGTTCTGCTGGTGGGTATTTCGCAGTTGATGAACGTATTAAACCTGAACGATAGCATCATCGGCCTGATGCTCATCAATGCGGCGTTCAACCAGGCGTTCGCCATATGGCTTCTCAGGGGTACGTTCATCTCTATTTCACCCGAAATGGAACAGGCGGCGCGCATAGATGGCTGCAGCACGGGAAAAGCGCTGATCCATGTGCTTTTACCAATGGCGGCCCCCGGCATCGTGACCACCTTGATTTTCGTTTTCATCAACGCCTGGAATGAATACACCATTTCCACCGTGCTGATTTCCACACCGTTTAAGAAACCGATTACCGTCGGCATTACGCAGTTTAGCTCCTTTAACATGATCGAGTGGCAGTACCTGTTCGCTTCAGCGCTGCTGGCGACCATCCCGGTTGTGATTCTGTTTATGTTCATCGAAAAGCACCTGGTTGCTGGCCTTACTTCGGGCGGTGTGAAGGGATAGGGACACCGCCTGCTCGACTGACGTGAAGTCAATCATTATAGGACGCGTCGTAAGGCAATGCGAATGGGTCGTCGCGATCGGAGTTATATTAATACGTATTGTCTAAATATATTATAATATTGATAATATGTGACAATACGTATTGACGTATATTGCATCGTTTGTTATACTCAAAAGCGTCGGGAGAAGCCGGGAAGCTTACCCACGTAACGCAATGGAGATGAGCGGATGCAGATACATCGTTACGCTAACGCGCAGCAGGCAGGGCAGGCGGCGGCCATTTTAATAGGCGCGCAGTTATTACGAAAACCCGATTCTGTGCTTGGGCTTGCGACGGGTTCCTCGCCTGTGCCGACATATCAGCAGCTGATCCGGATGTTCCGAGGCGGCGTGTTGAATTTTTCCGCTGCAATCGCCTTTAACCTGGACGAATATTGCCATCTGCCCGAGGATCATCCCTGCAGCTATCACCATTTTATGCGGGAAAAGTTTTTTCGGTACGTCAATTTCGCCGCTGGGCATACGCATATCCCCAACGGCAACGCGGAGGATCTAACGGCCGAATGCGCGCGCTACGATCAAAAGATCATCAAGGCAGGCGGAATCGACCTGCAACTGCTGGGTATCGGCCGCAACGGCCATATCGGGTTTAACGAACCTTCCGATCAGTTTGTGTATGGCTGTCATGTGGTAAAACTCACACAAAGCACCATACAGGCCAACCGCCGTTTCTTCGACCGTGAGGAAGATGTGCCGCGCGAGGCCGTGAGCCTTGGCGTAGGCAGCATCATGAACGCGAAAAGTGTGCTGCTCATCGCGACTGGGTCGGACAAGGCGGAGGCCGTGCGCAAGGCGATATTGGAGGATATTGACCCGTGTACGCAGGCGAGTATCCTTCGCACGCACCCGAACGTGATCTTTTTGTTGGACGAGGCAGCCGCATCGCAGCTGTGAACCGTAGCCGTATGGCCTGCAACACCCCCGCATACTCGGCCGTAATCCGGCAAAGGGCGGGGGTGTCGGTTTATATTTGTCTTAACGAACCCCAGTTCAGGTGACGGAAGCTTTGTAGATTTCCGCGATGGTTTTGGCCAGGACGGCGTTGAACTCATCGTCAGTCTGCGTTGCGGACAACCCCTCCATCAGCGCGCGGGAGAAGCTGGCAATCAGCCCGTGGTTGCGCGAAAGCCGCTCGTCTGCGTCCTTGCGGTAGTAGCCGCCGGAAAGCGCCACCACGCGTACCACGCGCGGGTCAGCCATCAGATCCGCATAAAAATCATCCTGCGTGGGGATGGAAAGCTTGAGCATATACAGCCGGTCGGCCGGCAGGTGATCAAGATGCCTGTGGATTTCAGCCTTGAGCAGCGCTTCCGATTCGGCTTTATCAGGGCTGGCAATATCCACTTCCGGTTCGATGATCGGCACCAGCCCGGCCTGCGCGATGCGCGCGGCAAACTCAAATTGCTGCGATACGATCCGGCGAATACCGGCAGGGATGGCCTGCGTGATCACGGAGCGCATTTTAGTACCAAAAATGTGATGCTCCACGGTACGCTTGAGAAGATCGTCCAAACCGTTGATCGGTTTCATCAACCGTACGCCGTCTGCGATTGGGGACAGACCCTGATCAATTTTCAGAAAAGGCACAATGCCTTTGCGTTCCCACAGGAAATCCGCCGTAGGCAGGTCTTCCACCGAGCGCTCCATGGTCTGCTCAAACAGGATCGCGCCTAAAATATGCGTGCTTGTGAACGCCGGGCTTGCGATAACGCGTGCGCGCATACGATGTACAAGGTCGAACATCTCTTTCTCGCTGGAATAAGCGTCGCTGCGGATACCGTAATATTCCAGTGCCTTGGGCGTGCTTCCGCCGCTTTGATCCATGGCGGCGATGAAACCCTTTGAGTCGCGCATTCTTTGCAGTTGCTGCTGATTCATCAAAACACCTTCTTTTCGTCGGCGTGCCGTGCCGGAGTGGCGATAGAAACCAGCGCGGCGCAGGTGGGCACAGCGGTTGAGCCGTACCGGGGGAGGAATGTTTACAATAGGTATTCTACACGTAACTCAGCAAAAGCGCAACGTTTAGGATGGTGACGATCAACCCGATTCCCCATAGCAGCATCTTCCCCAGCTTCGTGTTTTTATATCGTCCCATCACCTTTTCGGACGAAGTGAGGTAGATAAGTGTGAAAATCGTAAGGGGGAGCTGCACGCTTAAGAGCATCTGGGAATAGATCAGCGCGTCAAAGGGGGAAGAGATCAGGAAGATGATCAGCGTCGCGGGTATCATGGTCAGCAGCACGCCTGCCTTGGAATGGTTGTCCGCGATGTTGTAAGGCTCGGCAAAGATGCCGGCGAAGATACTGCCGCCAGCCATGCCCGCGGTGATGCTGGAGGAGAGGCCCGCGAACAACAGGGCTAAAGCGAACACAAGACTTGCGGCGTTGCCCAGTAAAGGTTGGAGCATCGCGTTGGCCTGCGCAAGATCCGTTACGACGGTATGGCTGGAAAAGAAGGTGGCCGCCGCCATCAGGATCATCGCGCTGTTGATGGCCCACCCAAGCCCCATGGAAAGCAGGGTATCTCCGAACTCGTATTTCAATTGACGCTTTATAATATTTTCCTCCTGCAGGGTCCATTGCCGGCTCTGGATAATCTCGGAATGCAGAAACAGGTTGTGGGGCATCACCACTGCGCCCAGTACGCTCATAATCACCAGCATCGAACCATTCGGGAAAGCGGGGGTCACCCAACCGGCAGCCGCGGCACCCCAGTCGTTATGGACAATGGCGATTTCAAACAGGAAGGAAAGACCGATCAGCGATACGAAGCCGATGATGATCTTCTCGATTGTCTTGTAGGAGTTGGTAAACTGCAATATTAACACAACCCCCAGCGTCAGCAGCGATCCGAGCTTGATGGGCAGGTTGAAAAGCATGTTCAGCGCAATGGCTGCGCCCATAATCTCCGCCAGCGCCGTGGAGATGGAGGCTCCGACTGCCGTCAGCAACACGATGTTTTTCACCCAGGGCCGCATGTACTCCGTCGCGGCCTCGGACAGGCATTTACCCGTAACGATGCCCAGATGTGCCGCGTTATGCTGCAGCGCGATCAGCATGATCGTCGACAGCGTTACCATCCATAAAAGTGTATAGCCGTATTGCGAACCCGCCGCGATGTTGGACGCCCAGTTGCCCGGATCGATAAACCCGACCGTAACCAGCAGCCCCGGGCCTACGTATTGCAGAAAGCCGGCCGGTCGTGTGGCATGGGGTCGCTTGCCCTGAAAATGCTTCATCTGTTTTTACCCCAACTTCACTGCGTATTGGGTGTTCGCCCTAAAATATGATATACTATTATAGCACATCCGAAACGGCAGATGATCCCGAATCATCGACTTTCAAGACTTTTAAACAAAACCGTAAAACTTTAGAAAGTGGGGATTTCTATGTTGTCCGTCGGTCAAACCGCACCGGATTTTACCCTGAAGGATCAAGCGGGGAAGGAACATCGCCTGTCCGATTTTCAGGGGAGGAAAGTTGTACTGTACTTTTACCCGCGCGATAATACGCCGGGCTGTACCCGGGAAGCCCTGGCGTTTCAAGCCGCGCACGACGCGCTGACAGCGTGCGGCGTGGATGTGATCGGCATCAGCAAAGACAGCGTGGACTCGCATCTGAGATTTCAGCTGAAATATGGGCTTCCCTTCGTGCTGCTGTCCGATCCGGAATTGCAGGCAATACAGGCATACGGCGTGTGGCAACCAAAGACCATGTATGGCAAAACAGCCTACGGCGTGGTACGCTCCACCTACCTGATCGATGAAAACGGGATCGTGCAGCACGTTTACGAAAAAGTCAAGCCGGATTTGAATGCAGTGCAGATACTGCACGATCTGGACGCGGCCCAATAAAAGCAATCCGCGTGCCGCTGTGGATGGAAGCAAGGCAACCGACCGATGTGTCAGCCATGTCCATCCATGCTTCCCGGCGATGCTAACGCGTATAGTACAGAGGGGAGGAAGACTATTGAACGATATTCTGGGTTTGGTGCTGTATCATAACACCGTGCTTCAATACTTGATCTTTCTGGCTTTGCTGCTGGTTAGCATACTCGTCGTAAACATCGCGACGAAGATGCTTGTGAAGCGCCTGAAACCCCGCGCCGAGAAATCCAAAAAACCGGTGGACGAACTGTTGGTCAATGCTGCGGAGCAATACCTTTCTCCGATTCTCACCTTTACCGCAATCATCCTCTGCCTGAAAACGCTCGCAATTTCGCAGGTCGTGCAGAATATTGTGGATGCAGCGGTAAAGATATTTTTCGCATTCGTCGGCGGATTGCTGCTTACACGCGTTTCTGTTTCTTTCCTTAACCGGTATTGGAAGCAAAAAAGGCGCGGCGCAGGCGGTAAAATGACTGTCCATTGGATGAGCGTACTTATGAAATTTTCGATCTGGACGGTCGTGGGTATCCTGTTTTTACAAAACATCGGCGTTAAGATCGACGCTTTGCTGGCAGGGCTCGGCGTTGGTGGCCTCGCAATCGCTTTTGCCGCGCAGACCGTGCTGGAGGACGTATTCTGCTTTGTGACCATCTTCTTCGATCGACCCTTTGAAATCGGGGATTTTATCATCTCGGGCGACCATATGGGCACGGTGGAGCACATTGGCGTAAGAAGCACGCGCCTACGGTCACTGGACGGGGAGCAGCTGATTCTCTCCAACAAGGATTTGACGAGTTCGCGAATCCGCAACTATAAAACGATGAAAAAGCGCCGCGTCGTTTTCCCCCTTGGCGTCACATACCAGACAGACGCGGAATTGCTGGCGGAGATTCCGGCACTCCTCCGGCAGATTATCGAAGGCGTGGGAGGCGCGGAGTTCGGAAGAGCACATTTCTTTACTTTCGGGGATTACAGCCTTGACTACGAAGTGGTTTTCTTTGTGCTCAGCGATGATTACGACCAGTATATGGATACCAGACAGAAGATTAATTTAAAGATCAAAGAGGTATTCGACCTGCGCGGCATCAAGTTCGCCTTTCCCACGCAAACGCTCTTCCTGGATGGCGGCGATCCCAAAGCTTCGCAGCGAGCCAAACATTGATAATCATAAAGCGACCGCCGGAAATCCGGCGATCGTTAGCTTTTTGGCGTTGTTTTAGGTACTAAGGCTGTACCGTTGCGGCGGGTGCCGTGGTTTCACCCTGCGCAGTTGGGCTGTCCGCTTGCATATGGGTTAGCAGATAGTTAAGAAATTTGATAGAATATTCGTCGTTGCCGTTGTTGCCCAGAATGCACAGGGACGCGTCCGTTGTCAGCAGCCCGTAATCGGCCAGCTTTGGCAAATTCGCGGCTGGAATTCCCACCAGCGTGCGAGTACCCGTCTCGGCGTCTTTCACGTAACCGTTGCTCAGATCCAGCCCCGTCACATCCAGTTCTCCACTGTCGATGTAGGGCTGCAGGTCGAGCAGCGCCTCGTTGGCGGCCAGCGATGTAAAACGGTCATCCGTAAGCAGGTAGATGTCTCCCTGCGCAGCGCTTACCCATACCATTAGCTGCATATCGCCGTACGTATCGTCGAACGTGACCAAGGTAGTGGTCACTTCTTCCATCTCCGGCATTACCTCGGCATGGATTTGATCGGCCAACGCCTGAAGTCCTTTTTCGTCCATGCCGGCAGACTGGGCGTAGAACTCAACTTTTAAGTTATCCGGGGACTGATAGCGCGTGGTCGTATAAATGAGGTTCCAACCGGCCAACGCGATGATGATCAGCAGCAGGTACTTCCAAAGGCCGTATTGCAGGTGATTCTGAATTTTGCGCCGGGTAATAGGCATCTTTAAACGCATAACAATCTCTCCATATCGGTGAAACGCGTTTCGGGTCGCGGTTTCAGAAATGTTTATTTCTGCGGCTTCATGGTGGGGAAAAGCAACACATCGCGGATGGAAGCGTTATCGGTCAGGAGCATCACCATGCGGTCGATGCCGAAGCCCAACCCGCCGGTCGGCGGCAAACCATATTCCAGCGCGGTAACATAATCCTCGTCCACCTCTGCGTGGATACCCTCGGCCATGCGGGTGCGCACCTGTTCTTCAAAGCGCCTGCGCTGATCGATGGGGTCGTTGAGCTCGGAGAAGGCGTTGCCCATCTCGTGGCCAGCGATAAAGAACTCGAAACGTTCGGTCAGATCGGAATTTTCCGGCTTGCGCTTCGCTAAAGGGGAGATGTCCACCGGATAATCGATGATGAAGGTGGGCTGGATCAGCCTAGCTTCCACATACTCGTCAAACAGAGCGGCAAGGCAATCCCCGCGTTTCGCGTTCTTTTCGCAGGGAACATTCTTCTTGGCGAGGCAGGCGCGCGCCTCCTCGTCGGTTTTCCATTCGGAATAGTCGGCGCCGCAGGCTTCCAGCACCGCCTGCGCCATGGTGATTCGCTTCCACGGGGCTTGCAGCTCGATCATTTCCGGTTCTTCGCAAGTCACATCCATATGCAGAGGCACGCGGGTCGTTCCGCACACCTTTTGCGCCACGGTGGAGTACAACTGTTCCACCATTTCCATGACTTCCTCGTAATTCACATACGCCTGGTAGGTTTCCACGGTGGTGAACTCAGGGTTATGCGTCGCGTCCATCCCTTCGTTGCGAAACAGCCGGCCGACCTCGTACACCTTGTCAAACCCGCCAACAATCAAGCGCTTTAAATACAGTTCCGTTTCGATGCGTAAAAACATATCCAAATCCAGCGCGTTCAGGTGGGTTTTAAACGTACGGGCGGCGGCGCCGATCTCCACGGTTTGCAATACGGGCGTATCGACTTCCAGAAAACCACGTTCGTCCAAAAAGGCACGAACGGCGCTGATGATCTGGCTGCGTTTGCGGAAAGTATCGCGCACCTCTGGATTCACAATCATGTCCACATAGCGCTGGCGGTAACGCAAATCCGGATCCTTAAGGCCGTGAAACTTTTCCGGCAGTACCTTCAGGCTCTTGGAAAGCAGCATAATCGACTGCGT
This sequence comes from Eubacteriales bacterium, assembly GCA_021371895.1. Taxonomy (GTDB): domain Bacteria; phylum Bacillota; class Clostridia; order Christensenellales; family Aristaeellaceae; genus CAXXOK01. Next base: position 18,709 of record JAJFVI010000329.1, read on the forward strand.
GTGTACACTGATTTCGCCCTTTTGGGTACGGAACACCGTGCCTTGTATGCCCAGAATATCGCCCAAGTCATCATCTTTGAACTGCGCGTAAGCATCTTCACCAACGTCTTCGCGGCGAACATAAAACTGTATCTGACCTTCTGCGTCCAGCAGGTGCGCAAAGCTGGCTTTGCCCATAACGCGCTTGGAGAGCATACGCCCCGCAACACGGACGGTTTGCCCCTCCAGCGTCTCAAAATTTGTCAGGATCTCATTGCTTTGATGCGTGACGGCGTAATGGGTGATGGCATAAGGGCTATTTCCGCAATCCACCATTTTTTGCAGTTTTTCACGGCGGATCCCCTCCTGCTCGCTCAGCTGTTGGGGTGTCCACTCGGTCGACTGTGTGTTTTGCGGTTCGCTGCTCATGCGCTTCATCCTTTCGCTTGTGAAAAACGCGCCTGATCGGCGCGGAAGTTATCGGCTGATTTCCAACACCTTCATTTTTATCACGCCGCTCGGCGTTTCCACCGGCACGATTTGGCCAACCTTTTTGCCCAGCAGCATCGCGCCGATGGGGCTTTCGCTGCTGATTTTTAGCTCCTTGGGATTGGTCTCGTTGGCACCCACGATGGTGAAAATCTGCTCGATCTTCAACTTTTGGTTGAGCACCTTCACGGTGTTGCCCACGCCGATGGTTTCGGTGTTCACGTCTTCGTCGTCGATCACGACGCAATTGCGAAGGGTGTTCTCCATATCGACAATCTTTGCCTCTATGCGGCTTTGCTCGTTCTTCGCCTCGTCATATTCGGCGTTCTCGCTTAGGTCGCCAAAACCGCGCGCTAACGCAATCTGCTCGGCGATCTCGTTACGGCGCACGCTGATGTAATAATCCAATTCATTTTCCAGCTTTTTATAGCCTTCTCTGGTTAAAAACGTTCTCTTTTCTCTGGATTCCGCCATGTTGTAACCCCTTTCTGAATGCGCGCCCGGCGATAGACGCGTTTGAGCGTACAATACGCACCGTTGCGCTCGCGACCACCGGCCGCCACAATGCAACGGTGCCTACAAATAACCATGCTATTATATCGCATGTGTTTTGCAAAGTCAACGATCACGTAGAGAGTCTGTTTTGGAAAAGCGATTCAGAATGAAAAGTAGTCCCATCGTCCCCGCCGCGCCTGTCGAAAGTTTGCCGCCGGCATTGTAAAGCTTTGGGCTTTGGTATATAATAAGTTGTTAGCACAAACGATTTGGAGGGATTCTCAATGAAACATATCCGTACGGTAGCCGAGCCCTGCCTGCGCCAGTCGCTTGTATACGGCGGCTGCGGCGAATGCCAGGCTTCCTGCCAAAGCGCCTGTAAAACCAGCTGCACCGTCGGCAACCAGAGCTGTGCCAGCAAGGAACAGCAAATTTTAGCCGGCCGCGATGGGAAAACCAACCATCCCGCCGCCAAATAAAGCGGTTTTACGTAAGGCAAAAAAGTCCCTGTTGCTCGCCGCATTGGCAAGATGATGCTTGCCATATCGACGCGCAAGAGGGACTTTTAACGCCGTATTAACTGTTTGCCGATTGCAATCCATTTCATTTGGGCCGTCTTCAGCCCTTACGGATTCGGCGGCGAACCAACCGGGAAAATCATGGCAGAGGAGGCAACAGGATGATCCATCTTTTCCGCGCGCTGGATACGCCGATGGCGTTAGACGTGGGCAGTGGCGCTGTACACGCGCTGGATGAAATTGCGTTCGATGCGCTTACCTACATGCAGGAACATAAAGATGCAACGGATGAGCAGATTGTGACGGAACTTAGCGCTACCCACCCCATGACTGACGTGAATGAAACGGTGGGGGAGCTTCGTTCGCTGATTGCGCAGGGTTACCTGGATACGCCGGATGATTACGGCTCCGTACCCTTGGGTGATGCGGGCGTCGTGAAGGCGATGTGCCTGCATGCCGCGCACGATTGCAACCTCCGCTGCCAGTATTGCTTTGCGGATATGGGCGCGTACCATATGCGCAACCGTATGCTGCTGTCAGTCGATACCGGTAAAAAGGCGCTGGATTGGCTAATCGCCAAAAGCGGAAATCGGCAGAACCTTGAAGTGGACTTTTTCGGTGGCGAACCGCTGCTCAATTTCTCCGCCATCAAGGAGATCGTCGCGTACGGCCGTGAACTGGAAAAAATGACAGGTAAGCGTTTTCGTTTTACGACTACCACAAACGGCGTGGGCTTGAACGACGAGATTATGGACTTTCTTAACCGTGAGATGAACAATGTGGTTATTTCCATCGACGGTCGCCCCGATGTGCATGATCGTATGCGCCCCACGCCCAACGGTAAGGGGAGCTATGACCTGGTGATCGATAAGGCCAAGGAGTTCGTACGCCGCCGTAACCAGCAAAAGTATTACATTCGCGGAACCTACACGCACTACAACCTTGATTTCGCCAACGATGTCCTTCATTTGGCGGACGAGGGCTTTCAGCAGCTTTCCATCGAGCCGGTCGTTACCGCCCCGGATAAACCCTATGCTATTGGTGAAGCGGATTTGCCGCGTATCTACGAAGAGTACGAACGCCTCGGCCGGGAATACCTTAAGCGGCGCGCGGATGGCCGCTGGTTCAGCTTTTTCCATTTCACGGTCGATTTGTCCGGTGGGCCCTGCATCAAACGCAGGCTTACAGGCTGCGGCGTTGGTAACGAGTATGTGGCCGTCACGCCGGAAGGGGATATTTACCCCTGCCACCAGTTCGTCGGGCGCGAAGGTATGAAAATGGGCTCGGTGCTGGATGGCAGCTTTGATGCCCAAATGCAGAAACGCTTTCAGCACAACCATGTGCTCGCCAAGGAAAAATGCCGCGATTGCTGGGCGCGCTTCTATTGCAGCGGAGGGTGTGCCGCCAACGCCCATGCCTTTAACGGCGATATCGCGAAGCCCTTCGATTTGGAATGCCAGCTGGAACGCAAACGCCTGGAATGCGCGATGGCGATCTTCGCCCTGGAGCAGGAAAACAACCTTGCGGCTGTCGAAAAAGAAGCCGTAGAACCGCCTCCGTGTTTGTGAACACACAAGCATACTTGATTTGCAAAAAGGCTATACATTCTTCATGGGTCGTTCACGATGCGGCCAAATGTATGTGGTAACCTAACAGCGTAGTAAGGAGGGACAAATCTATGAAGAATACTACGAAGAAAACGGTCTTTGGTTCTCTCGCGGTTGCTTTAGCTTTGATGCTGGTGGTCGTAGGCGCATTTGCTTTCGTCCAGACAAACGGCGAAGCCGCCGCGGAAGCCGTAACGGTTTCCGAAAGCGCGACGGTGGTTACCAGCCCTTTCACCGATGCCGTGGCAAAAGTGAAGGACAGCGTGGTCGGTGTGAATAACTACACGACCATGTCGGGCAGTAACTACTTTGGTTACAGCTTCGGTTTCGGCAACAACAACGGCAGCACCGACGGTACCAATGGCACCGACGGCACAACCGGCACCAACCGTGAAGTGCTGCAAAGCAGCGGCAGCGGCGTGGTCGTGGCGGCTGACTACGTGCTTACCAACTACCACGTTGTGGAGGGCGCCACATCCCTGGAAGTCACCGTGGGTGACAACACCTTCGTCGCCACCGTCGCGGGTTATGACGATACCCTCGATTTGGCGGTACTTAAGGTGGATAAGCTCGACATCGCACCCGTGACCCTTGGCGACAGCGATCTGTTAAGCGTTGGCGATTGGGCCATCTGCATCGGCAACCCGCTTTCCTTTACGGGCACAACGACCGTCGGTATCATCTCCGCACTCAACCGCGAAGTGACCAGCGAAAACTACGATATGTATGGCCGCCGCGAGGACACTGCGAATAACATGATCCAGACGGATGCGGCCATCAACGCCGGTAACAGCGGCGGCGGCATGTTCAACGTCGCCGGTGAATTGATCGGCGTGCCGAGCATGAAGTACACCGGCTCGTACTACTCCACCACTTCAGTGGAAGGCATCGGCATGGCAATACCGATCAACGCAGCGAAGTCGCTGATTAACGACGTACTTTCCGGTAAGGTATCCAGCGACAACAGCACCGCTACCGTGAACACAGGCGTCAACAGCACTGCGACCGACAACAAACCCCGCATCGGCGTCACCGTGACCAACGCGACCAACTTCTCCAGCAGCGCAGTGGATCAGGGCATTATCCCCAACGGCGCGTTCGTGACCAACGTGGAAAGTGGTTCTCCCGCGGATACGGCTGGCATCCAGTCCGGCGACATCATCGTGGAAGCTGACGGCACTGTGATTACCTCTACCTCGCAGTTAATTACCATTCTGCAGGCCAAGAACGTAGGCGACACCTCGGCGATCAAACTCTACCGTTCCGAAGGCATCATGGATGCGCAGAGCATCGATGCTATCAAAGACGGCCAATACATGGACGTCACGGTTACGCTGGCCATTCTGGACAACGTACAGCAGTAAACGAACGTCAACAGACCAGACATCGGAATTCAGCCTAAAAGGGCGCGGAGCAATCCGCGTCCTTTTCGTATTCTTATGCTTTACGCAACCGTTACAATGTATAAAGTACCCGGTGTAAGGGGCTGCTGAGCATGCTTAACCGATAGGGTGCGTGATTTGGTTTTCCAGCGTATAGCGCTGATCGCAAAGCGTAAGCTCGAGCGGCTCTCCGTGAAGCAGCGTGACCGTCGCCAATTCCGGCGTGACCTCCACCTTTACCAATCGTCCGCGATAGTCGAACTGGAAAGCATAGCCTTTCCACACGTCCGGCAGGAACGGATTCAGGCGCAGACCATCGGCCGTGCGCATCCCGGCGAAACCCTGCGCGATGCAAAGCCAGCTGCCTGTCATGCTGGTAATGTGCAAACCGTCCGCGGTATCGTTGTTGATATTATCCAAATCCAGTCTGGCGGCGCGCCGGTACATCTCCATCGCTTTTTCCTGGTAACCGAGTTCCGCCGCGAGGATGCAGTGTACGCAGGGAGAGAGGCTGCTCTCGTGTACGGTCATGGGCTCGTAAAAATCGAAATTCCGCCGTTTCGTTTCCAGATCGTAAAGATGGGAAAGCGAATAGAGCCCTTGCAGCACATCTGCCTGTTTGATGAAGCAGGAGCGAAGAATGCGATCCCACGACCAGCACTGGTTAATAGGGCGATCTTCCGGAGCGAGCGCGGATGCGGGCATGAGTGCTTTATCCAGATAGGTGTCCTGCTGTACAAAAATACCAAGCTTTTCATCCTGCGGATAATACATGCGTGCAACCACGTCCCGCATATGGGCGATCTCCGCATCGGTCACGTGCAGTTCCATTCGGCGCTGAGTAGGCGCGGCCTCGCAGGCGTCGCAGAAGTAATCGATGCTCCACGCGGCGATTCGGTTGGTATACCAATTGTTATTTACGTTGTTCTCGTACTCGTTGGGGCCGGTAACGCCGTGAATCATGTACTTTCCGGTACGCGGACTGAAATGCACACGGTCGGTATAGAAGCGGGCGACACCGCAAAGCACGTCCAGCCCCTGCTCATAGAGGTAAGTATTGTCCCCGGAATAGGATACGTAGTGATAAATGGCATAGGCCATGGAACCGTTGCGGTGGATCTCCTCAAAAGTGATCTCCCATTCGTTATGGCATTCCACACCCGTAAAAGTCACCATCGGGAATAACGCGCCCTTAAGACCCTGCATCCTTGCATTATGGTAAGCACCATCCAGTTGCATGTATCGGTATAAAAGCAGCTGACGCGCCACATCCTGCCCGGCGATGGCCATATAGACGGGCAGACAGAAAGCCTCGGTATCCCAGTAGGTCGCGCCGCCGTACTTTTCGCCGGTGAAGCCCTTGGGGCCGATGTTGAGCCGAGCGTCTTCGCCGGTATAGGTGCTCAACAGTTGGAAAAGGTTAAAGCGTATGCCCTGTTGGGCGCGATCATCCCCCTGTATCTGCACGTCGCAGGCATTCCAGCGGGACGCCCACAAAGCCGTATGGGCGGATTTCAGTTCTTCGTAACCCACGTCCAGCGCACGCTCGGCGGCGAACAAAGCCTTGGTCATCAGCAGGTTTTCCGTTTCATCCCGGGAGGTGAAGCAAAGCGCGAACTTGTCCACCCGTGCGGTTTCACCGGCGGATACCAGCCCGGAGTAGCTTGCTTCCACGTAACCTTCATCGCGGTGGCGGCCTGTGGCGTCCAGCGTGTCGGCCCGGCAGCTCATGGCGGCGGCTACGGCAAAGCGCGGTGTGCCGAAGGGATTCTCCTTCGTTTTGGTTAGCAGGGCTAGCGCGGCGTCGGATTCCTCTTCCTCCAGCATCTGCCAGAAGGTTTCGTTGTAATTGCTGTCCTGATTTTGCACGTTCGCGTCCAGATAGGGTTTCATTGTGATCTCCGCCTGATAATCCGGAGTGATTTCGTAACGCACAGCCAGCAGTTCCTTCTGCGCAAAGGAAACGAAGCGTTCCACCCGCACGCGGGCGCTGCCGTGATCGGTATGTACGGTAAAGGTACGCATCACAACGCCGGTAAGCATATTCAATTCTCGGTAATAATCGCTGAAAGCACAAGTGTGCAGATCGACGGTGATCCCGTCAATCTGCACATGGAACCCCATCAGGCGCACCGCGTTGATGGCCTTGCCGAAATATTGCGGATATCCGTTTTTCCACCAGCCGACGCGCGTCTTATCCGGAAACCAAACACCGCCGATGTAGGTGCCGATGTGGGTATCGCCGGAATAGTCCTCCTCAAAATTCCCGCGCATGCCCATATAGCCGTTTCCTGTGGAGGTCAGGCTTTCAGAAAAGCGTACCGAATGCTGTTCAAAGCTGGTTTCAACGACTTTCCAGGGATGGATTTCAAATGCCATGGTTATGCCCTCCAGCGTAAGTGCAATCGTTTGTTTTATGGTAGGGTATTTTATTGCTCTTGTCAAGCCCAACAGATAAGTTCACACGTTGTTGCACTGGGTGCCCTTCGTTGCCGTTTCAAGCAAACCATGTTATAATTAAGCAATTATTGAGCCGCAAGGAGGCCTGCGCCATGCGCACCCGCATTACCAATATCCTGTTGACTCCCGGCGTGGAAGGGGAAAGTCATATTCCGTTTATCCCGGACGCAGAAATACAGATTGATGTAAACCGAATTGTCTACGCTGGTAAAGCCGAAGGAGCGCCCGCGTTTGCAGCGGAGGAGACGATCGACGGTGAAGCCTGCCTTTGCATGCCCGGACTGGTAAACCTCCACACGCATACGCCTATGACGTACCTGCGCAGCGCGGGCGCCGACCTTGTGCTTGCGGATTGGCTCCATAAAGCGATCTTCCCCATGGAAAAACAATGGGACGAGCAGCTCATCCGTGCGGCGACCGACTTGGGCTGTATGGAGATGCTCCGCTTCGGCACAACTGCCTTTAACGATATGTATTTTTATACCGACGTTATGGCGCAGGTGATAGAGCACAATGGGATGCGCGCGATGCTTGGACACGGCATCGTGGATTTTGACGAAAGCTGTGCCGATATGGACGAGGGAGTAGCCATGGCGGAAAAGTGGAACCATGCGGCGGATGACCGCATCCGTTTCTCGCTCGCGCCGCATTCCGAAGGCGCCACCACACCCAAGCTGCTTGCCAAAGTCGTGCAGACTGCCGGACTGATGGGCATCCCGGTACATATCCACGTCAGCGAGACGGACGCGGATGTCAAGGGTTGCTGGCGGCGCAGGGGCGTCACTCCGCCCGCCTATCTGGAACAACTCGGGCTGCTCGATCTGCCCGTGATCGCCGCGCATTGCGTGTGGTGCAACGACAGGGATATCGAAATTCTACGCAAGCATAAGGTCACGATTGCGCATAATCCCATCAGCAACCTGAAACTTGCCAGCGGTATAGCGCCGATCGCAAAGATGCTGAAAGCCGGGTGTAAAGTTGCCTTGGGTACTGACGGCGTAGCCAGCAACAACAACCTGAACCTCTGGGAAGAAATCAAGCTTATGCCGTTATTGCAAAAAGGCGTTACGCTGGACCCGACCGTCGTTACGCCCGCACAGACGCTCAAAACCGCCACCTTGCGGGGGGCGCGCGCTTTAGGCTACAACGATCTGGGCTTGCTCAAGCCGGGTTATCTGGCCGACCTGATACTGGTCAATTTGCATACCCCACAAATGCTCCCGGCTACCGATATGGAATCCAACCTGATTTATGCCGTACAGGGAAGCGACGTTCGTCTGACGATGGTCAACGGTCGGGTGCTGTACCGTGATGGCCAGTATACCACGCTGGACGCGGACACGCTTTTACGCAAGGCTGGCGAAGGCGCTGCGGAAATGCGACGCAGGCTGGACGCGAGCCGGGCATAGGCGGTGCGTCATATGAGAATACTTGTGATTTGCCAGCATTATTACCCGGAAACCTTTCTGGTCACCGAGATCTGCGAAGCATTGGTCGCGCGCGGCCACGAGGTGACCGCAGTCGTCGGGCTGCCCAACTACCCAAGCGGAATCGTGCCCAAGGAATATAAATGGTTCAAACATCGCCGTGAAGAGCGCAACGGCGTTCATGTGCGCCGCTGTCTGGAAATCGGGCGTAAAAACACCAAGCTCGGGCTTACGGTCAACTACCTGAGCTATATGCTTTCCGCCTGCTGGCGGGTGCTTTGGATGCCCAAGAATTTCGATGTCATCTACGCCTATTCTTCTTCTCCGGTGCTCATGTCTATGCCCGCGGCCTTTCTGCGCACGATCAGCGGTAAAAAGCTGCTCATTTACGTGCTGGACATCTGGCCTGCCTGCCTTTCGGCGATGAACGTTTTGGAAGGTTCGCCGCTGTACGCTTTCATGAAGCGGGTCAGCCGCCGCATCTATGCGCGTGCGGATGTGCTGGCTTATTCCTCTAAACGTTTTCAGGCATATTTCCAACGGGTTCACAATTTAAACGTTCCCGATGATTTTTACCTGCCGCAGTTTGCCAACGGGCACTTCGACAATGTAGTTGAAAAGGAGCCCGCCGAAAGCTGGAACTTTGTATTTGCCGGCAATATCGGCAAATTGCAGGGCGTGGAAACGGTCATCCTTGCCGCCGAACTGCTAAAGCAAGAACCAGTCCACTTCCACATCCTGGGGAACGGTTCTAACTATGCAGCGTGTGAAGCGCTGGTAAGGGATAAACGCCTCGAAAGCGTCGTGACCCTCTACGGCCGACGTCCGCAGGAGGAAATGCCCGGCTTTTACACCATGGCAGACGCCTTGCTGGTGAGCATGCGCAACGATCCCAGCGTCAACGATACCCTGCCCGCCAAGGTGCAAAGCTACATGGCCGCCAGTAAACCGATCCTAGGTTCCATCGCGGGCGAAACGGCGGAGATTATCAAGGACGCAGGCTGCGGGCTATGCGCCCCGCCGGACGACCCCGCGGCGTTTGCGGAGATTGTGCGTGCGTTTATCGCCCGTACGGATCAGGCACAGATGGGGGAACGCGCCAAAGCGTACTACCAGCGGCATTTTTCCAAAGAGGGTCACATGGACCATCTGGAAAAGATGCTCAAAGACCTTTGCGAGGAAAGCGACAAATGAGGATATTCGAGCTCAACACATTTTGCGGCACCGGCAGCACCGGACGAATCGCGGCGGACATTGCCGATTTCGCCGCGCAAAAGGGCGAACAGACCATCATCGGCTTTGGTGCGGGGATGCCTGCGCCGGGAACGGAGGTGTATGCCCTGCGTATCGGCGGCAAACTTGGCCGCAAATGGCACGGGGCGCTTCGCAAGCTTCTGGATGCGGAGGGATATGGCAGCGTACTGGCGACGCGAAAGCTGATCCGCTTTCTGAATGAGTACAAGCCGGATGTGATCCACCTGCACAATCTGCACGGGTGTTACGTAAACCATCGAATCCTGTTCCGTTACCTGGCCACGGCGGGTATCCCTGTGGTGTGGACGCTCCACGATTGCTGGGCGTTCACCGGGCATTGCGCGTACTTTGATCTCGTCGGCTGCAAACGCTGGCAAACCGTATGCCACAACTGCCCACAAAAAGCCGCTTATCCAGTGTGCGTCGGGGTTGGCGGCAGCCAACGGAACTTCCGCCGCAAAAAGAAACTGTTTACCTCTTTAAACAACCTGACGCTTGTCACACCCTGCCAATGGCTGGCCGGACTGCTGCCTGCATCCTTCCTCAAGGGCATCTCCGTACGCGTTGTGTATAACGGGGTGGACCGAAGCACATTCAGGCCCGTATCCAGCGACCTGCGCGTGAGCTATAACATACAGGAGCGCTACATAGCGCTTGCCGTAGCCTCGGAATGGGACGAGAGAAAAGGTTTGCTATACCTGTATGCACTGGCAGGCTTGCTGGGCGCGCAATACCGCGTGGTCGTCATTGGGTTATCCAAAGCCCAATTGCACGATCTACCCCCGCAAATCCTCGGGCTGGAGCGCACCGCCGACGCTGCCGCGCTGGCACGCTGGTATTCGACTGCCGATTGCCTGGTGAACCCTACCATGGAGGATAACATGCCGCTGGTTAACCTGGAAGCGATGGCCTGCGGCACGCCTGTCGTCGCCTTTGCGACGGGAGGCTGTCCCGAAGTGATTGGGGATGCCTGCGGCGCGGTTGTTGCCCGTGGCGACGGTGCTGCCCTTGCTGCCGCCGTGAAGCGCATAGCCCCAAACAAGGCTGCCTTAGAAGCCGCTTGCCTTAAGCAGGCGGAACGGTTCGACAGCGTGACGAGCGCTGGAAACTATTGGGCGCTGTACCGGGAGAGCATGCGATGAACGTGCTGTTTTTAACGCTGCTATATCATCCCGACGAGGCGGAAGCCGTTTCGCGGCTCTCCCGTGATGGGCTGCAAAACCAGATCAACGCGTATCAATGGGCCTTTATCGAAGGCATCCGCCAAAACCTTACACAAGGGGAAAGTTTATCTGTGCTCAATGCCCTGCCTATCGGGGTGTTTCCCACGCGTTACCGCAAGCTGTATCTTCGTTCTACGACGTTTGCGGATGGAACGAAACAGCTGGGTGGCTTAAACCTGCCTGTTTGCAAGCAACGCGGCCGCGCGGCGCACGCACGGCGCGAAATCGAACGCTGGGTAGCCTCATCGCCCGAAAACCGGACAGTGCTGATCTACTCCCTTTACCTGCCTTACCTGCAGGCCGCCGCAATCATAAAAAAGCGCCACCCGGACGTGAAGATAACCGTTATCGTGACCGATTTACCCAACGAACTGGGAATCTCCTCCGGCCGAGTGGGGCTGATGAAGCGTATTGAATACACGATGGGCCGTCGGCGTACGGCGATCTGCGCAGACATGGATGGTTTCGTGCTGCTGACAGCAGCGATGGCACAGGCTCTTCCTATCCGCGGGAAACGGACAATCGTCATTGAGGGGTTAATTTCGCCGGATCCAGATTTTGAAGCGGAAACAACCCTACAGCGCCCCGCGGACAACCGCCCCGCCGTGCTGTACACCGGAACGCTGAACCGGGAACTGGGTATCGGCGAATTGCTCAAAGCCTTTGAAAGCCTTACGGAAGCGCAGTTATGGCTTTGCGGTCACGGCGATATAGAGGTTGAAATCCGCAAAGCGGAACAAATTTTTGAAAATATCCACTATTTCGGCTTTGTGACGCACGGTGCCACGCTGGTACTGCAAAAGCAGGCAACGGTGTTAATCAATCCCCGCACATCACAAGGTGCTTTTACACGGTATTCCTTTCCGTCCAAAACGCTGGAATATATGCGTTCCGGTGTTCCGGTGGCGTGCTGTAAGCTGGAAGGCATTCCGGATGAATACGACGAATACCTTTGCTACATTGATCCGCAAAATGCCGCGGGCATCCGCGACGTTGTACAAAAACTGCTGCAAATGCCTGAAAAAGAACGCTTAGCGATAGGAGAGCGCGCACGCGATTTCGTGCTGACGCAAAAAAACAGCGTCGCGCAATGCGCGAAGCTGACGGCGTTTTTACGCAAGATTCGATAGTTGAGTTCTACCTGGACTCCATCAGCGCCCGGGCCGCGAGACGACTTTCTTTGCGCGGCCCGGGCGTTTGCATTTCGTTATTTCAGCTTGCACAGTTCGCAGGCGATCTGTGCGCCGAGCTTGGCGTTGTTGAGCACCAGCTGAATATTCGCCGCCAGCGATTTCCCTTCCGTAAGGGTCTTGATGGCATCCAGCAGGAACGGAGTGATTTCCTTGCCCTTCACGCCGCGCTCGTTCGCCATGGCGAGGGCGCGGTTGATACAGGCGTTCATCTCGTCTTCCGGCATGGCGTATTCCGGGGGGATGGGGTTAGCGATCAGCATGCCGCCGATGAGCCCCGCGACTGCCTTGGCATGGATGGCCTTGGCGATTTCGACGGCTGTATTCAGCCGGTAGTCCACGGGGAAACCGCTGTGGCGGCAGTAAAAGGCAGGCAGTTCCTCCATTTGATAACCGATCACCGGCACGCCCTTGGTTTCCAGATATTCCAGCGTCAGCCCCAGATCGAGGATGGATTTTACACCCGCGCAAACCACAGCGACGTCTGTTCGCGCCAGTTCCTCCAGATCGGCCGAAATATCCATGGTGGTTTGCGCGCCGCGGTGTACGCCGCCTACACCGCCGGTGGCGAACACGCGGATGCCGGCCATGCGTGCGGCGATCATGGTAGTGGTGACGGTTGTCGCGCCGTCCCCTCCGCGGGACAAGAGCACGGGCAAATCCCGACGGCTGGCCTTGGGCACCGCCAGCCCCTTTTTACCAAGATATTCGATTTGCTCCGCGTCGATGCCTACGCAAAGCTTGCCCTTCAAAATCGCGATGGTCGCGGGTACAGCACCGTTCTCGCGTATCATTTTTTCCACTCGCACGGCGGTCTCCACATTTTGCGGATAAGGCATGCCGTGGGAGATAATGGTGGATTCCAGCGCCACCACCGGCCGGTTGCAGGAAACGGCTTTTTGCACTTCATCGGATACCCATAGATAAGCGTTCATGGAACGGCCTCCTTAGTGTTTCGTGTTTCGCATCCATTGATTCAGTGCCGTGTTGGTAAGCTGCGGGGAAACCGCTTCCTCGCTTTGGCTACAAATATTGGCGGCAGTCAGCCCGTAATCCAAAATTGTCTCCAGCGAACGTTCTTGTAGAATCGCCATCATCGCCGCCGCCGTAAAGGCATCTCCGCAGCCGGTGGCGTTCAGGATTGGTGTGGGATGCGGGCACGCGAACGCGTGCCGCGAACCGTCGGAGGCGAAAGCGCCATGCTCGCCTAAGGTGACCAGAACGTAACGTACGCCGAGGGTGTGCAGCTTGCCGGCAGCGACAGCCAGATCGCTTTCCCCGGAGATCGACATGCCCGTGAGCGTTTCCATTTCAAGGCGATTCGCTTTCAGGCCAAAGAACCTGGGAAGCACCGGCAGCAGCCGCGCGGCCTTTGGGGTGGATACCGCGTCCGCAAAAAGCGGCGGAGAGCACCGGTTGGCGATGACGGTGATTGTCTCTTCGTTCAGGTTGGCGTCCACCACTACGGCGTCCGCTGAGTTTATAGCGTCCAGCCTTTGCAAAATCACTTCCGGCGTTATGCGCGCGCATAGTGCCATATCGTTAACCGCCACAGCCATATCACCGTCCGGGCCATTGATGCACACATACACACTGCTTGCACCTCCGGGTATACGCAGGGAAAGCGTGCAGTCCAGCCCGATCTGCGCGGCGTTCGCGAGCGCACGCTCGGCGAAAGCATCCTCCCCGAAAGCCGATAGCAGGCTTACATTCTGCACAAGTCTTGCCAGGTTCTCGGCGATATTGCGGCCTACGCCACCCAACCCCGTATGGATGTGGCCGGGGTTAGAATCTCCCTGTACCAACGGGGCAGAGGAAGTCGCGCTGATATCCACGTTGCTTGCCCCAACCACAACGAAACGGCGCTGATCCATAGCTTTGCCCCCTATACGTTACGCGTGCGGATGCCGCGGATATTATAGCATATTCTGAAAGTGAATACGATGCCTGTATCTCCGATTTCTCCTATGAGATTCAGTGTGATGATTTTTTCTACTGTTATTCATGCAGGATGTAAAGCTAAAGAACGCCGCGTTTCAAGACAAAGCGGCGCGGGTGAGCCCGCGCTTGCGTAGCATTTCTATTTTCGCTTCTGATGCCGATAACGCACCCGATGATGATGGTAAAAAGCATCCAGAGGCAGTTCTCCCGCCAAGCCAAGGAGTTAGCCTCCTTTAAAAAGAAACGGTTCAATAAACGCGATAAAGCGAAACCACTTTGCCAAGGATAGTAACTTCCGGAACGATGATCGGTTTCATGGTTGGGTTTTCAGGTTGCAGGCGGAAACCGCCGTTTTCCCGGTAAAAGCGCTTTACGGTGGCTTCGTCCTCAATCATCGCTACGACGATTTCCCCGTTAAGCGCATGCGATTGTTTGCGTACGACCACAAAATCCCCGTCCATGATGCCGGCTTCGATCATGCTTTCTCCGCTGACGCTTAATATGTAATGCTCACCCTCGCCCAGCATGGTTTGCGGAAGACTAACATATTCGTCTATATTTTCCGTTGCAAGTATGGGTGTGCCTGCTGTTACGCAGCCGACGATAGGAATAGATACCATATCGGAGCGCTCCGAAAGTGAAGAGGCGCGATCATACGGCAGGCTGATGGCACGCGGCTTCATGGAATCCCGCGCGATCAATCCCTTCTTTTCCAGGCGGACCAGATGACCATGGACGGTCGAGGTGGATTTAAGCCCCGTAGCGTCGCATATTTCACGCACCGAGGGTGGGTAGCCCTTCTGGTGCGTTGTTTTCTCAATGAATTCAAGGATTCGGGCCTGACTGTCGCCCCGTGGATTGCTCATACGCTCACATCCTTTGCAAACATTTGTTCTTTATTGCTTTTAGCATATCACAATTCTGCGACGTTTGCAAGTATATCGAACGTTTGCTCCCGTACGTTATGTTGTTTATCCGCACGGGGGAGAGGATGCTCCTGTGCGATTCGCGCTGCCTGTGATGATTGGATGGCCGAAGAATATGTAAGCCAAATAACCAGTCCAAAGCCAGCAGATGCAAGGTAAAAGAAGTTTTATCGGAGAAGAAAAAAACGCTTGACAAATGCGGAGAAGGGAGTAGAATAAAGCTAATCTATTCGCTAAAGAATACTTTAACGAATAGATATAGGGTAAAAGATGATAAGCGTCCTCGGATATATTGCCCTTGTGCTGTTTGAATTCGAACGGTTTCCCACATTCGTTCCTAGCGCGATCCCGCTCTGCTGTGTTGCGTTGTTATTGCCGCCGCGTTATTAAATCGCCGTCTAGAGCGACCGCCTTTCGTTTCGATATTCTCAAATAATTAATATTCTACCGCGTCCGATACCATTCCTGCTTCATCTTCCCTGCTGATTTTCATCATTGCGCGCAAACGTTCAGCCGCCAATTTGACGAAGGCCTGAAGCCAGTTGGTACGGATGAGTAACCTCAGCATTTTTACGCCAGCCTGAACACAGCGAGTCCCCCGAAATAATGTAACGCCGTTGGTTCCCATTTTTTACACCGAAACCACACCTGTCGTTAAAATGCCATCTTCAGCATTCGTTTGAAAGGGGTGCTTCGTCATGCCGGAAATCACCTACCGCGAATTGCTCGATCAAAAACGGGTGGAAAACATCAGACAGATGCTTAAACCCCTGCCGCGCTCCTGTGCCGATTTTATCCGCAGCCTGCTTTCCACCACCAGCACGCTGACCCGCTTAGCGTACACGATTGATTTAGGGACGTTTTTTAACTTCGCGGCCAGGGAATTGACCTGCTTCCCTTCCGAAATCGCCTCAGAATGGACGGATAAGGATCTCGCCTGCCTTGCGCCACGGGATATCGAAATCTACGCCGACTATCTTTCGCTGTACTATAAACAGACCGGCGAGAACGTGGCGGAACAGCGGATGCTGAAAAACCATACGTACGGAGTTATGCGCAAGCTTTCTTCTCTGCGTTCCTATTTTAACTACCTGTTCCGCACCCAGCGGATACCTGCCAATATTGCGACGCTTGTACCGCTGCCTAAGAAGCATGAAAAACCCATAATGCTTTTAGAGCGGGATGAAATGCAAAAGTTGCTGGAAGCTGTGAGCTCCGGCGATCAGTTATCTTCACGACAGGCGGCGTTTCACCGGCTGACGCGTGCGCGGGATTTCGCAATTGTCATGCTCTTTTTAGGCACGGGCATCCGCGTTAGCGAATGCGTTGGTATTGACTTGGAAGATATTGATTTTCGTTCCAACGCACTTCTGGTGACCCGCAAGGGCGGCAACCAATCCATACTGTATTTCCCCAGCGAGGTCGCTGATACGCTGAAAGCTTATATTGCGGAACGCGAATCGGTGGAAACGTTGCCCGGACACGAGCACGCGCTGTTCCTATCCCTGCAAAAAAAGCGCATTACGCAGCGCGCCGTGGAACAGATGGTAAAGAAATACGCCATGCTTGTTGTGCCGCTGAAACGGCGCATGAGTCCGCATAAGCTTCGCAGTACCTACGCCACGAACCTTTATCAGGAAACGGAAGATATTTATCTGGTAGCCGAAGCGTTGGGTCACTCGGACGTCAACACCACGCGTAAGCATTATGCGAGCATGAGCGATCACAGGATGCGGCAAGCCGCCGCCAATACGCATCTGCCGAGTGTTACGGCGCAGGAAATGGTAACCACCGACCCTATTGCGGCAAACGGCGATGCGGTACCTTCGCAGCCCCCCTTTTCCGCCACAATGGAGCCACAGCAAGCCGTCTCCATACCAGCACATACCACCGATGAGGCTGAAACTGCTCCCCATAGTGCTGAAACCGCTCCCCAATAAGGTCGAAAAGCCTTATGACAGGCTGTTTCCGCACGAAAAAGGCAGATATTTATACTGTTTCTTTTGTTTCTGCTCGTGCCTTTATCAGATATGGATAAAATAAGAGCAGGATTCCCCCATCGTCGATCTATAACGTTTTTGTTTTGAAAGAAAACAGAGTGCTTATCCCCGCTACACCATTTTGTAGACTCAATTTTCGGCGCTTGACGCGTATATGATGTCGTCTCGCAGGCGGTAGAGCGTCGCACCCCGTTTGGAATGGCAGAAGGCATCTACAAACCAGTCGATTTCTTTGCGGGCTTCGTATTGCACCAGTCCGTAACGTTCGCCGTTTTTCTTTTGGCCTTTCATGTTGGAATCCGTCCAACAGACCGATTGGTTTTCGGGGTCGTAGTTTTCGATGAACACCAAGCTGTGCGCGCCCACGCCGTAGTAATAATCCGCGGACATCTGAAAATAGTCGCCGCGCTCCACCTGCATCATAAACTCGCGGGCGTACTGGCGGTTTTCTTCTTCACTACGTTCGTCATCGTAGCGGAAAGTGGCGGCTTCCTCGAATGGGTTGCCGTCGCTGGCGGCGACCTGCTTCCATTCCACACCGTAGGCGTAAGTGGTGCATTCTTCTTTAGGCAGATTATCCGGTATCACCAGCGGCACATCGGGGTACTCCGCCATGCGAAAATCGTCCCGGTTTTGCTTGAACAGGTATACGGTATAGTTTTTGCAAACGTAAATATCTCCGGCGTACTGTGCCCGCTGCAAGTGCCCGTCGGCCTTCGTATACAAATCCTTTGCGGTCACGATGATACGGTCGATGAAATCCGTACGCGCCGCATCGTCGGCCAGTGCGGGCGAAACAGATAAAAATATAAGCAGTACGATCGTCAGCCAACAGGCAATTTTCTTCATTTCCCTACTCCCGGCGCTCTCCCCCACCTTGGCGGGTGAGTAAAAAGTATGCTTGCGCGCCGCCGATTCAAATTTCAAACCCTTCGAACCGCCTGCACCAGCAATACTTGGAAATCGCGCTGTTTTGAGCGCTTTGGACGTAGGTGCACAGCAGATCGCGAAGGAAGGGCGGAAGCGAGCGGTTATACTTCACTTCCAGTATCATCTCATCATGGTCAAGGGGTGGCAGGGTCGGAATATCGGGGTTAAAAAGCTCGGTGGAATGCAATCCTGTGCGAAGATGCTTATCAAAGGTGATACGCACCTCTTCGGCGGAGTACATATAGGCTTCGCGCACGTAATCCACCAAGACCACCGGATGAAGAAGGTTGATGGTCATCTCGCGGAATACATCCTGCAATAGACCGCTTCGGGTCTGTTCCAGCCCCGTAGGATCGGAGGCCATCAATTGTTCCGCCAGCAGGCGCGGAATCACGAGGCTGCGCTTGGAGATCAGGTTGCCGGCTTTCGACTTGCATTCCATGCGGATTAGTTTATCGGAAAAGTCATAGATGCGGATGCGGTACTTATCGCGATCCCGCACGCCGTTGATCTTATCCAGCATTGCCGAATCGCGAAAGGTGTCAAAATACAGCGAGCGGATTGCGTACTCGTTATTTTCTGCGTCACCGTTAGGGTCGCGTTCCAGCACCTTGTCCAGCGCTGCGGAAAGCAGGTGGTACTCCAACAGCGATATGTAATACTTATACTCATGCCTCATCGGTACGGCAATAGGCAATCGTTGCGCCTCCTTTGTTGGGTCGGGGGCCTTACGCGCCCACTTCGCTCTGGCAGGCCACCAGCGTCGCATCATGCACGCCTTCGATGTCCAGCATCCGCGTTACGATCTCATGGCGCTCGTTGAGGCGAACTTCATAGGTCATTTCCGCTCCCGCACGCGTGAGTGATTTACTGCGAAGCTTGTAGGCCTTTACCGAGCGGCGCAGTTCAGCGTTAATTGCCTGCTCGCAATATTCGTCGTAATGCACCACCAGCAGGTAGGAGTTGGGGTTTGCGAACTTAACGAAGGTCAGTACGAACATCAGCACTCCGATGGTCAGCACTACGATGATCGCGACCAGGTGCAGCCCTGCGCCCAGCAGGATGCCCATCGTAAGCGCCCAGAACATGTACGCCGTATCCATGGGGTCCTTCACGGCGGTACGGAAGCGTACGATGGACAGAGCGCCCACCATGCCCATGGACAGCGCGATGTCGCTCTTGATGCACATGACCACGGGTGTAGTGATGAGGGTGAGCATGATCAGTGTGATGCCGAACGATGGGCTGTACAGCACGCCACGGTACGTCCTTTTATAGACGAACGCGATGATTGCGCCGACTAAAAAGCCAAGACCAAGGGCTAGAAACAGATCGCCGGGTACGATGGTTTTGAACTCGGATGACAACCCAGCTGCTGAAAGGATGCTCGTTACGCTGGCAACCTGCATTAGAGACGAAAAAATCATAGAAATGATGCCTCCTTGGTACAGTTGGAATTATCATATCGGGCCGCGAACCCTTTGTCAAGCGATGATCGGATAAACGCGTTCAGCCCCACTTTTTCCCCGGGGTCACAGTCGCGTCGTCCGGCAGCGCAGGTTTCTCACCAAAGTATCGAAGCATCTGCGCGTCGCTTAAGGATAAGCGTTCCTGCACCATCTCGTAAAAGTACGTCGGACGCTTTTTGAGTACGTTACGCGTGTAATCCAGCCGTGTGTGCCAGTAACGCAGCGCGCCTTCCGGTGTGGTAGGTGAATCGATGTTAATGGCTTTATCGTTTTCTTCGGCCCAGCGGTTGAAATGCATGGGCATTTCCGGTTCCAGCTGTGCGGCCATGGCGTTATAGATTTCCAACATCTTCTCGGTGGTGAAGAACTGGTAAATCTCCCCAAGCCTGGTTAAATATTTGTCGCGCATATCGTCGTTTTCCAGCAGCTTCAGGATCAGCGTATTGTCGATCAGCTGCTGTCCGGAACCCTTTGGTTTCAGGTAGGAGGTCACGCTGTCAAACCCGCTGCGGAACAGGCCGTAATCCGCGTCGTAGAAAACCCAGCGCCATTTGCTGCCCTCCGTTTTCAGCCGGTAGAAGCGGATGTTACCGGTGTCGGAGTTTCCAAAGAACATCTCAAAAGCCATGTAATCGAAGTAGTTATCCACGTCGATGTTATCCAGAATATATTGCTGATCCTCCGCATTG
>JAJFVI010000339.1 GCA_021371895.1 Eubacteriales bacterium
TGCTGGACGGGGCATCCCTTCGCCCAGCTCAATCTGTTCGCTTATGGGTTGATCGCCTGGCAGCCGACGGTTTCCTTCGAGTTGGTTACCCGGCTGTGGGTGCGGCTCACCTACGCCTTGCAAGGAACGCCGCTGAGAACGCTTACGGATATGCTGCTGATGAGCCGGGAAATCTACGAAAAATACACCGCGCCCCTTGGCCTTTGCTGGATGGTGAACCCCGGCCAGCATTATGGCCCCAGCCCCATGGGGTACGAGTATACGCCTTGGGGTACCTACCACCGGGCGGATCGGGAGGCCGTAGGTGTGGATCGTACGGCGGCAGGCACGGGGTACCTGCGCCAGTACCCGCCCGCGCTGCAGGCCCGCTACCGCGATCCGCAGCTTTGCCCGGATAAGCTCGTGCTGTTTTTTCACCGCCTGCCGTATACGTACCGTATGCGGGACGGGCGCACGCTGATCCAGCGGATATACGACGACCATTTTGAGGGCGCCGACGAGGCCGAAAGGCTCCTGAACCAACTGGTTACATTGCGCCCGGCGCTTCCGGAAGAGGTTTATGCCGTGGCGGAGGAGCGGATGCGGCGCCAGCTGCAAAACGCCCGGGAGTGGCGGGACGTGCTTTGTGATTTCTTCCATCGGCTGTCGGGGATCGCCGACGAAAAAGGCAGACTATAGTTTCGGAGGGGTTCATGTATGGAAAACAGCCCAAACCTGCTCGGAGCGCTGGGTATTTCGCAAACGGAGATCGACGAAAGGGTCGACGCGGTTTGGCGCGTGATTTTCACGGATGAAACGGAACGCTTCTACTTTGAAGCGGGGGAAGACGCGGGATACCTGATGGATACGGGCAACCTGGACGCGCGCACCGAGGGGATGAGCTACGGCATGATGATGGCCGTGCAGATGAACCGCAAGGATTTTTTCGATCGGCTCTGGACGTTCAGCATTCGGTATATGCTCAACGACCGGGGGCCTTACGAAGGTTATTTCGCCTGGTCGGTGCAGCCGGATGGGAAAAACAACAGCGACGGCCCTGCGCCGGACGGCGAAGAATACTATGCCATGGCGCTGTTCTTCGCGTCGGAGCGCTGGGGCGACGGCGCGCCGCCGTATGATTACGCCGCGCAGGCACGCGCGATTCTCCGCCACGCCCTGCACCAGCACGCGCTTGTGCCCGGCGGGCACGCCATGTGGGATGCGGAAACGGCGCTGATTAAGTTCGTGCCGAATCTGCCGTTCAGCGATCCTTCCTATCACCTGCCGCATTTTTATGAGCGTTTCGCGCTCCATGCGGACGAGGGTGACCGCGCCTTCTGGCGGCGTGCCGCTGAGGCCAGCCGATCGTATATCGTAAGAGCCTGCCATCCTGTCACCGGGCTTGCCCCCGAGTACGCGCTATTGGACGGTACGCCGGAAACGGCCCACGGACATGGGGATTTCTTCAGCGACGCCTACCGCGTGGCTATGAACATCGGGCTGGACAGCGCGTGGAACGGCCCGCGTCCTGCCTACCGGGCAATTGTCGACCGCCTGCAGACCTTCCTGTGGGACAGGGAGCCGTGGATGACCTACACGGTGCAGGGCGCCGCCAGGGAACCCCCGGCGCTGCATCCCATAGCGCTGATCGCCACTACGGCCGCCGCTTCGCTGGCTACCGATACGCCGCTTTCCCACGCGTGGGTGCGCAAGTTCTGGCAAACACCGCCGCGCCGGGGCGAGCGGCGCTACTACGATAATTGCCTGTATTTCTTTTGCCTGCTGATGTTGGCCGGGCGCTACCAACCGCTTGCCTGAGGTGATTTTCCCCGGCTGTCGGTCGGTGAGAGCCATCCATCATACGAATCTATATTTTCTCTGGTAATTGGTTGCACACCGGGCATTTTATAGCGCACGCGACCGTGATATGCTAAAAACAAGAAAAGGCTGCCCCGGCATGCCTAAAGAAAAAAGAGGAGGAGAATTCATGCGCAAACTCGTATCCCTGATTTTAACGCTCGTCATGCTGGCGACGATGGCCGCGATTCCCGCGATGGCCGAATCCGCGCAGGATCCTATTACCGTGTCGGTGTTCATCGGTGAGGCGCGCGACCAGCCCACCTCCGACAACAAGATCTTCAAGATGATCGAAGAGGAGTTCGGTCTCAAGTTCGAGTTCGAATTCCTCGCGGGCGACCTGGATGAAACGCTGGGCGTGAAGATCGCCGGTCAGGACTACGCCGATCTGATGGATGGCGGCAACAGCGCTGAAAAGCTCATTTCCGCCGGCGCGCTGATCGACCTGATGCCCTACATCAGCGAGGAAAAGACCCCCAACATCTACGCGTACATTCAGCCATACCTCAAGCGGCTGCTCAACAACGACGGTCAGCTCTTCATCATCCCCAACTACGGACGCTATTACAATACGGAAGAATATGGAATGAACTATGTCAACGGCCCCGCGTTCTTCCTGCAGAAGAAAGTGCTGGCCTGGGCGGGCTACCCTGTAATCAAGACGATGGACGAGTACTTCCAGCTGATCGAGGATTATGTAGCCGCTAACCCGACCAATGACAAGGGCCAGGCTAACGAAGGCTTCGCCATCCTGTGCGACAGCTGGCGCGCATTCTGCCTGTTTAACCCCGTGCAGCACCTGATGGGCCGCCCCAACGATGGCGACGTCATTGTGGACATCAGCAACAACTACAAGACCGAAGCGTACGTCATTCAGGACTATGCCAAGCCGTATTACAAAAAGCTTAACGAGCTGTATCACAAGGGCCTTATTTCCCAGGATACGTTCGTGATGAACTATGACCAGTACATTGCCAAGCTCTCCAGCGGCACCGTGGTTGGCATGTTTGACCAGTCTTGGGACTTCAACAACGCGACCGACGCGCTGAAGGCCGCCGAGATGTTTGACAGCACCTATCAGGGCTTGCCGATCGTGTACACCGCGGAAGAAGCCGGCAAAGAAATCACCGAGCACTACCTAAACGGTACCGTTATCAACGTCAACCGCGGCTTCGGTATCAGCGTAAACTGCCAGTATCCCGAGCGTCTGGTGCAGTTTATGGAGAAAATGCTCAACGACGATTGGCAGAAGATCGTATGGTGGGGCATCGAGGGCGAAGACTATTACATGGAGAACGGTCGCTTCATGCGTACTTACGACCAGATCCAGAACGCCACCAACGCTGTTTGGCGCAACGCGAACAGTGCCTATGTGCTGACCAACTCCATGCCCAAGAAACAGGGCCAGATGGATGATGGCAACAAGTGGGATCCGCTGGTTCAGCCGGAGTGCTACTTCCTCCAGATGAACGACTATGACAAGGATTTCCTCAGCCACTACAATATGCAGCGGCCGCTGGATTTCTTTAACGACCCGATTACCATTGCGCCCTACGGCGAGGCCTGGCAGATCGACGCTACGGTGAACCAGGACGCCAACGACGCCAAGGCGGCCTTCCAGGATACCGAGCGCAAGATGCTGCCGCAGGTCATCATGTGTGACGAAGCCGAATTCGACGCCAAGTGGCAGGAATTCGTGGACGCCGTCAACGCCATTCCTGTGAGCGACTTTGTGGATTTCATGCAGGAGCAGATTCTTGAACTCGTGGCGAAGAATTCCTGAGCCACGCCTGAAAACGAATAGCCGCGCCGGCGCGGAGGGGAATCCCTCCGCGCCGGAAACCGCGAACGGTGAACGACACCCTTCTTTTCTCTGCCATACGGCCGAAGCGCCGTCACACAATCCAACTTCCGACGCGCGCGCCGACCTTCGTGCCCGGCGCGCAGTGTAAAACGCCATATCCGTAAAGGGCTGGGCTCCCCGCCGTACCTTTTCAGCCATCCTAACCCCGCCGTTTTGTTTCGATTTTTTGCCAAGCGAGGTGTACCCTGTGCGAAGTGCATATGCTACCGACGTTACCGTAACGAAGAATACTTTACACATCAAGCCGGTTTCTTTTTGGAAACGACTTTGGCTGCAGCGGCAGCTCGCCCTGATGAGCGTGCCGATGCTTTTATATATCTTCCTGTTCAATTACTCTCCGCTGTGGGGCTGGATTACTGCCTTTATGGACTATAACCCTGCCACGCCCCTGTTTGAAAACGAATGGGTCGGTATGAAAAACTTCATCTGGCTGTTCGGAAAGCCCGAGTTTATCCGGGCAATACGCAACACTTTCGCCATGGCTGCCATCAATCTTGTGTTCGGCTTCGTATTTCCCATTTTACTCGCGCTTTTCTTAAATGAAATACGTACCATTCATTTCAAACGCACCGTGCAGACCGTTACCTATCTGCCTCACTTTTTAAGCTGGGTCATTGTTGTGGGCATTGCGCAGACCATCTTCTCCAGCGACGGCGCCGTAAACCAGCTGCTTCTCTCGCTGGGGCTAGTGAAGAACCCGGTGTTTTTTCTGGGCGAGGGTAAATACTTCTGGTGGCTGGTGGGCGTAATCAACCTGTGGAAGGAATGCGGGTGGAACACCATCATCTACCTGGCCGCCATGGCAGCCATCGACCCCGCGCTTTATGAGGCCGCCCAAATGGACGGCGCGGGTCGGTTTAAAAAAATGTTCCACATCACCCTGCCGGGCATCAAGAGCACGTTTGTGGTGCTGCTGGTAATGAATATCGGTTATCTGATGGAAGCCGGGTTTGAAATCCAGTACCTGATGGGCCAGAACGTGGTGATGGATTGGTCCCAGACCATTGATATTTTCGCCCTGAAGTATGGCATTACCAAAGGGCAGTACAGCCGCGCCATCGCCGCGGGTATCTTTAAAAGCCTCGTTTCCATCGCCCTGATGCTGAGCGCGAATTTTGCCGCGAAGCGTTTGGGCGAGGATACGCTGCTGTAGGGGGCGACGATATGACCGATACGACTGCCCGACGTGCAAGACACCGCCGCAAACGCTCCGTTTTTCCACTGGTCAACGCGGTTGCGATGATTCTGCTCATGTTCGTCACGCTCTACCCGGTGATCAATACCGTTGCCATTTCCTTTAACGACGGCACCGATGCTGTGCGCGGCGGCATCGGGCTTTGGCCGCGGCAGTTCAGCATCAAAAGCTACGAAACCATCTTCTCCGATGAAATCATTTTTAACGCGTTCTTTATCACCGTGTCCCGTACGGCCATCCAGACGATACTCAACGTGGTATTGACCTCCATGCTGGCCTACGCCCTCAGCCGGCGGGAATATGTGCTTCGCAAGTTTATCACCACGGTGTTCGTGCTCACCATGTACGTTAACGCCGGCCTTATCCCCAACTACCTGCTGCTGCAGCGCACCCTGGGGCTTGGCAAGAGCTTCTGGGTCTACATCATTCCCACGATGCTTTCCTGCTTTAATATGATCATCACCCGCACCTATATACTGGGGCTGCCGGACGCGCTGGTGGAATCGGCGCGTATCGACGGCGCAGGTGATTTCTATCTGTTCTGGAAGATCATCTTCCCGCTTTGCCTGCCGGTACTGGCGACAGTGGCGCTGTTCGTGGCGGTGGGTGCGTGGAACAGCTGGTTTGACACGCATCTGTACAACGCCAGCAAAGTTCACCTGCATACGTTGCAGTATTTGTTGAAAATGAAGCTGGCCACCACCACCAACAGCGCCAACGCTGCCCTGACCAGCGCCGATGCGGCGGCCAGCACCACCAACACTACACCCATCACCATCCGATCGGCCATCACCGTGGTTTCCGCCGCGCCGATTGTGGTGATCTACCCGTTCCTGCAGCGCTATTTCGTGGTTGGCTTAAACGTGGGCAGCGTAAAGGGCTGACGGTTCCCGGGCGCACCTCCTTAAACGTCCCCGTGGGAGGTTTGGCGCGCTACGCGCCGGCCTCCCGCGGGGATCAGTACGCTATAGAAGCCCATGATGCTCACCTGCATATGGAAAGGCGGGGCGATTGGTGGTATGATCTTCCCCAAGAAGTATACGGGGAGTTGAAAAACCGATGTATCAAATTCGCAAGGCGGTGCCGGACGACGCGCTGGGCATTACCCTCGTAAACGTAACCACCTGGGAAACGGCGTATACAGGGCTTGTGCCGGAGAAGCTTATCGACGAACGGATTGCCGCGTTAATCCCGAGAGCCGAAAAAAGCCGCCGGGATATTGAGGACGGCGGCCATTATCTGGTGGCGGAGGATGGCGGCACCGTGATCGGGTTTTGTATGTTCGGTGCGTGCAGGGACGAACGATATCGCGGCGCGGGCGAAATAGTCGCGCTCTACACCCTCGCCGGTTACCAGGGGCAGGGCGCGGGTACCGCGCTGTTTAACGCCGCTTTGGAAACAATGAAAACCGAAGGCTTTTCCACCGTGATCGTCAACTGCCTGCGGGGCAATCCCGCGCTGCGGTTTTACGAACATCTGGGAGGATGCGTGATCGGGCAATGGGAGCATGATGCGGGAGAATACCGCATGGAAGGCGATGTTCTTCGCTTCGCACTGTAAGCCACACAGGGCGTAACCTGCGGGCGTAGCCGTTATGCCTGTGTTTTCTGCCTGCGATACCGATCCGGCGTCGTGCCGTAACGCTGCTTAAAATGCCGCAGGAACCGCTTGTACTGTGTGTAACCAACCCGCTCGGCGACGGCGGATACGTTTTCTTCCGTATCTGTAAGCAGGCGCGCGGCGCGCTGTACGCGCAGGTCGGCCAGCCATTCCCGGAAGCCCTTGCCCTGTTCGTCGCGGAATACGCGGCCAAGGTAGGTGGCGTTATATTTGAGCGCCGAAGCGATACTTTCGATGGTGAGTCGTTCGCTCAGGTGCGCCTGCACGTATACGATCACCCGATCGCTGATGCGCTCCTGCGCGGGGGCGAGCAGGCGGATCGCCAGCAGGCACAGCGCCTCAAAACCTGCCTCCTGTTCGTATACAATACCGCTCAGCTGCTCCGGCCGGTCAACAAACAGCCGCGCGCACTCCGAAACCAGCTGCTGCCGGGCGCGCACACGGGCATCCGCGCCGCACGTGGCGCAATAGCTTTCCAGCTCGGCGCAGCGCGCGCAGCATTCGTCCGCCTGCCGCAGGGCGACCGACCGCACCAGCGCGTCGACACGCTCCGTAAGCGAGCAGCAGAATGTGTCCAGCTGCGCGGCCAGCTGGCTTCTTAGCGCGGCGAGCCGCCGAGGGTCAGCCGTCCGCTCGCTGACGACAAGGTTACGATGGTAATGGCGCAGCAGGGGCTCCGCTGCTTCTATCTTCGGCTCGACCGTTTCCTGTTCCCAGCGCAGAGCTACAAACTCCTTATCCTCCACAATATGCGCAGAGGCGGTGCCTTCGGGGTAGACAGCCAGAATTTCGCGTATGGCTTCGTAAGGAAGCGGCGCTCCCCAGGTGGCCAGCCGCCAATACCCGCCAGCGGGCAGATCATCCGTGGGCAGGTCGTACCCGGCAAGCAGCGTGTTCATCATCCGCTGGGAAACCAAGCGGTGTTCGGCGTCGCTGGCCTCGCGGCCGATCAGCTGGCGGCGCACGTGTTCCAGCACCGCGGCGGCTTCGGTCGGTTCAATGGGTTTGAGCAGATAGCCGGCTACGCCGATGCGCATTGCGCGCGCGGCGTAGTCAAAATCGTTGTATCCGCTGACGATGATAAACTGCCCGTTGAAGCCCTGCTGTTTGGCGACACGCATCAACTCCAGCCCGTCCATGCCGGGCATGCGGATGTCGGTGACGATCAGGTCGGGATGCGTGAGTTGTATCTTCTCCAGCGCCTGCCGGGCGTCGGCGTATTCCGCGCAGACCCCAAAGCCTTCTGCGTGCCAGTCGATCAGCAGTTTCAGTCCCTCCAGCGCCAGGGGTTCGTCGTCAATCAGCATGACCTGAAGCATGGTTTCACGCTCCCTTCCGCGCGGGGATACGGATGGTGGCGATCATCCCGCGCTCCTGCGCGCTGCGCAGTTCCAGCACAACGGCGTTGCCGTAGTGCAGCAGCAGCCGGCGGTAGATGTTCTGCAAGCCGACGCTGTCGGGCATATCCTCCGGACTTACGATCTGCTTTTGCAGCATGCTCAGCCGCTGCGGCGAGACGCCCACGCCGTTGTCGCTCACCTCGACGCTCAGCGTGCCCTCCGCGTCCACCCGGGCGGAAACCTGTACAAAGCCCTGACCGTTTAAGCCCTGCACGCCGTGCTTGCAGGCGTTTTCCACCAACCCCTGCACGCTCATGACGGGCACGGTGTGCGCTTCGGCCTCGGGGGTCACGTCAAACGCGTATTGCAGCTTATCGCCGAAGCGGAATTGTTCCACTTTGAGCACCATGCGCACGAAATCCAGCTCTTCGCGCAGGGGAACCACGTCGTGGGTGGTATCCACCATGCGGCGCAGGAGCTTGCTCAGCGCGCGGATGATCTCCGCCTCCTCGGTATGACCGTTGCGCACGCTGAGCACGAGGATGGCGTTGAGGGTATTAAACAGGAAGTGGGGGTCGATCTGCGCCTGCAGGTATTTCAGCTGTGCGCGTACGTTTTCCAGCTCCATGCTCTTTTGTTTGAGTTGGAGCACGTACAGATCGTCGATCAATTGCCTAAGGCGCGTACCCATGGCGTTAAAGTGCGCCGTCAACTCGCCGATCTCGTCGCCGCCGGGATCGCGGGAGATGGGGGCGAAGTGTTCGGCAGTCATGCTGTCCATATGGCGCAGAAGCCGCTGGCTGCGCAGTACGATGGAGCGCGAAAAAACCAGCGCCATCGCGCCCGCGAAAAGGGAGCATACCACGCCCAGCAGCAGGCCCACCACCACCGCCTCGTGGATGCTGCGCTGCATCGGCTCGGTATTGATATCCGCCAGCAGCCTCCAGCCCTGCATGGCGGTGCTCTCGCCAAAGGAAACGCTCAGGTCGGTGGTCGCGGGCGGGCGTACGCTGCGATCGGTGATATGGCTGTCCTGCATGCTGCCGGGGTAGCATACGGCCGTACCGTCCGGCGCGACCAGATACAGCGACAGAAAGGGACCTTCGTCGGACATCAGGCGATTGATCGGCTCCATGTTCAGGTCGATGCGCAGGATTTCCGTATAGGGGGAGGATGTGTATAGCGTGCGCGTGATGCACAGTTGCAGGATGCCCGTCTGACCGACCTGCTGGCGCAAATAAACCTCCAGCCGGGCATCGGCGGGTGTCTCCGCCGGGTACCACTCCTGCGCCTGCACTTCCGGAGTGATCTGCATGCAGCTTCCGCCGTTAAAAAACGTAGGGTTATCGGTGTAAAGCGCCAAACTCGTCACCTGCTGGGCGTAGGCGAGCGAATAACGGTTCAGGATGGGGCGTATTTGCATGTAATACGTGCTATAATATTCCACAGGATGCTCGTATTTTCGCTTAATTAAAACCGCGACCTGACTGTCGCTGGAGATGGCGTTGCCCAGCGACACAACATTTGAAAACTGTGTGTTCAGGGTGCTGTATACTCGCTGCAGCGATTGTTCGGCGTTGAGCGTTTCCCGCGCGCGGATCTCCGCGGTTACGTTGGTTAAAACGTACACCAGCAACACGATGATGGGCAGAAGAACCCCCAGCAGGTACAAAAGGATAAACTTGCTGCGGATGGGCAGATTATTGATGCGTCGCATGTGCGTCCTCCCTGGCTGTTTCGGCGCCGCGGTAGGCGACCGGGCTCATCCCCATCAGGCTTCGGAATTGCTGGGAAAAGTAATCCACATCCCGGAAGCCGACCTCCATGGCGATCTCGCCCACGGGACGCGCGGTTTGCCTGAGCAGGAGGCAGGCATGCTCAATGCGGGTGGCCAGCAATCGGCGATGGAAGGTGACGCCTGTATGCCGACGCATCAACTGGCCCAGATAGGCGGGGTTCATGTGTTGCTCCTCGGCGATCCCGTTCATGCTGAGCACTTCAGCGTACCGCGTGCGGATGGCTGCGACCGTTGCCTGCACCGCCGCGGGCCAGCCCTCGCCGGTTTCCAGCTTCACGGCGCTGCGCATGCCGCGCAGTTGGCTGCAAAAGGCGTCCAGCCAGGCCTGCGGCTCCATCGTCTCCTGCTGCCAAAGGGCGCAAAACCGTGAATTTTGCTTATCTACCACCGCCATGGGAAGTATCGCGTCCAGCGTGGCAGCCATGTAGCGCAGGGTAAACAGGCTCGGCTGCGTTTGTGCGGCGCTTTGGCGCAGGGACACCAGCTGGGCTTCCAACGCCTCGGGATTTTCATCGGCCAGCGCTTCCCGCAGGGCTGCGAGACGCACTTGGGACAGCCAGGCGGCGGTCGGCGCGTCCACGGGCTTGTACACCCTTAAAGAGCCGGTTTTTTCAAACAGCGCTCCCTGTGCGTCCAATGCCTCGCGCAGGCTTCGGCCGAAACCCTGCGGCCCCCGGTGTACCCCGCCCACGCTCAGCGTCAGCGACGCCGTATCCGCAAGCGCGGCCCAAAGGTGCTCCAGCAGCGGCAGATTGCGCTCCATTTGCCGAAACCCCAGCCCGTACTGCCCCGGTGAAAGCTGGAAGGGGAGCGCTCCGCTGGCGGAGAGCACCAGCTTGGCGTTTTCAGGCACGGAGCCGTGTTCGCGTGCGAGCACCGCGCAGTAGCACGGGTCGTTGCGCCCAAGCTCCATCAGCACCCCGGTACGCAGGAGGCTCTCGGGGCTGTCGTCTCCCAGCGCGATGCGGCGCAATACCTGATCGCGCAGGATGGGCGCCTTCTCACCGGTCTGCTCGCGCGTGGAACGGGCATCCAGCTCCGCCTTCACGCGGGCGAGGGTGGCTTCCACCTCGTCCGGATCAATGGGTTTCACCAGATACCCGAAGGCGTGCGAGCGGATGGCGGATTGCGCATAGGCAAAATCCCGGTGACCGCTGAAAAACAGGATGATCACGCCGGGATGGTAGCGGTTGACGATGGAGGCCAGATCCGTACCGAGCATACCCGGCATCCGTACATCGGTAATCAGGAGGTGCGGCTGCAGCGTATCCACCAGCCGAAGCGCCTCCTGCGCCGAGGTCGCCTCGCCGCAAAGCGTAAAGCCGCAGCGCTGCCAGCCGACCATGATTCGCATGCCTTCCAGCATAAAAGGCTCATCGTCCACGATTACCGCGCGATACAAAGGCTCACCGCCCATCAATTGTCTTTCGCGGCGGGAAACAGTACCCCGCCCGGTTGGAATCATTATACACAATGCTCAAAATTTATGCAAACAAGGAATCGGGTACGCCACAGGCTGCGTAAACAAAATGGCCCGCCGCGGCCGCTAAGGAGGAACATCCCATGCGAA
Organism: Eubacteriales bacterium; assembly: GCA_021371895.1. GTDB lineage: Bacteria > Bacillota > Clostridia > Christensenellales > Aristaeellaceae > CAXXOK01. Next base: position 11,224 of record JAJFVI010000339.1, read on the forward strand.
CGCTCCACATTAACCTCAACGGGACAAGAAAACCGATGGATCGCTTCTTCGATCACTGCGTCGGCGCGGGCCGCGCGGGCGAAATGCTGCGCGCACAATCCCTTACGCAGCTTTCCATGCTGCAGGAGGGCTGCCATTTCCGCTATTTGCGCTTCCATGGCCTGCTCAGCGACGATATGGCCGTCTGCCGGCTGGACGGGGACGGCAAGGTACTGTATAACTGGCAGTATATCGATCTGGTGTTTGACGAAATGCTTGCCCGCGGCATCCGCCCGCTGGTGGAGCTGAGCTTTATGCCGGATTGCCTGAAAAGCGGCGATACGACCATCTTCTGGTGGAAAGGCAACGTGACTCCGCCTGCGGATATGGAACGGTGGAGTGGCCTCGTAAGCGCTGTAGCACGCCATGTAACGGCGCGCTACGGTGTTACGGAGGTTGAACGCTGGTATTTCGAGGTCTGGAACGAGCCCAACCTTTCCGGGTTCTTTACCGGCACGCAGGCGGACTACTTCGCCCTCTACGATGCCACCGTGGCGGCGATCAAGGCGGTACATCCGGCGTACCGCGTGGGCGGGCCTGCCACAGCCGGGCTGGACGAAGGCGCGTGGATACCCGAGATGATCGCGCATTGCGCTGAAAACAACGTACCCATCGACTTCATTTCCACCCACAGCTACGGTGGGGACGGCGCACTGGATGAATACGGCCGCGACCGTCACCGGCTCAAAGCCGCGCCGGACTGTGTGATGCGGGATGTGCGCAATGTGCGCCGTCAGGTGCTGGAAAGCGCGCTTCCCGACCTTCCCGTGTTTTTCACCGAGTGGTCCAATAGCTATACCCCGCGGGACAACGTGCACGACAGCTATATCAGCGCCCCCTTTGTGCTCTACACCCTCAAACGCTGCGAAGGTTATGCCGATAGCATGAGCTACTGGACGTTCACGGATATTTTCGAAGAGGCGGGGCCGGGGCCTGCGCCGTTCCACGGCGGTTTCGGGCTGATGAATATCCAGGGCATTAAAAAGCCGACTTTCCATGCCTTCCGCTGGCTGTGCGAACTGCCCGATACCGAACTGCCCACGGAGGATACGGACAGCTACGCCGCCGTGGACGATACCGCCGTGCATGTGCTCTTCTGGAATTACACAAAGCCGGAGCAGGACGCGGTCAACGAAAGTTACTTTATCCGCGACCTGCCCGCCAAGGCGATCGAGGACGTGCACGTAACGCTGGAAGGGCTGACGCGGGGTACCTATACGGTGGAGCACTACCGTGTGGGTTACCTGAAAAAAGATGCGTACACCTTGTACCTGCGCGCGGGCCTTACCGCGCTGGACGGGTGGGAAACGCCGAGCGCCGCGCAGATGGAGGCGCTTCGCCGGCAGACGGACGGCGCGCCGGAAGCGTTGGAAAAGCTTTGCGTCGGCGCGGACGGGCGGGCGACGCTCGCCGTTCCCATGCGGGAAAACGACGTGGTGCGACTTATCCTCCGGCACGAAGGCGCGTAACGGCGGCGCGGGACGCAGGAAAAGGCGGGGAGGGACGAAAGCATGGACGTGGGCGGCTTTACGGTTACCCATCCCTTTGCGCGGGTCTACCATATCCGGGATGTGCTGGGCGTGTACATGACGCTTCTGGTCGGCATGGAACGCGCGCTGCTCTTCGATACGGGGTATGGGCTTTTTGATGTGCAAAGCCAGATGAGGGCCATTACGCCACTTCCGCTTACGGTAGTGTGCAGCCACCACCACCACGACCATCTGCTCGGCGCCCGCTGGTTTAGCGAGGTGTTTTTGCCGGAAGGGGAGATTGCCGGGGCCGACCGATACGTGGGCGGGTATCAGCGCCAAAGTGTGCTCACACGCGCGCGGGAGGGCGGGATTCGGCTTACGCCGCAGGAGCGGGAAAGCTACCTTGCCTTTCCCATGCCTCCGTTAAAGCCGCTGGGCGCGCAGGTATTTGAACTGGGCGGGCTGCGGGTTCGCGTGTGGCCGATGCCCGGCCACACGCGGGATTCCGTGGGCCTGTGGGTGGAGGAAGAGCGGCTGTTGCTTACGGGGGACAACTTTAACCCGGTCGTCTGGCTCTTTTTGGAAGACAGCGCAACGGTGGAGGAATACGTATCCACCATGCAAAACGCCTTGTATCTGCCCTTTGCGCATGTGCTGTGCCCCCACGCCGGGCAGCCGGTCAAACGCCGCGCGGTGGAGGACTATACGGACGGCCTCAGGCCGGAGGTTTTCCGCGAAGCCCAACCGGTGGACATACCGCCGTATTCGCGCGTGGCGACTCGCGCGTGCTCGCCGGCGGAAGGTTATACGTTCGTGTTCGACAATGCCCGTGCGGATAGCGGTATCCGCACGCAGGGGTGACAGCGGCGAAGCCTGTGTCCGGCATGGGTGAAAGGCGCCTGATTACGAAGTTTTCTTGCCCGGCATCTGGAAAATGCTTGTATTTCCTTGGTTGATGTGCTATACTCAACCTGCTTTTGGCATTTTCAAAGGTATCCCGGCCCCGAACGATGCATACGACGTACAAGAAGGAAGGGTTTATCGATAGAGTGGATATTGTCTCCTTTCTCTGCATGAACCGTCTTTCCCGACAGGGGCGCGCGCAAAGCCTTGCACAGCCGCGGTCGGGGCAAAGCATGTGGCGACAGGGAGGCAATAGCTGGCCGCTCTTTTTGATTGCCCTGGAAAAGGCGGTACGGCCTTGAACACAAAACGGACAGAAGGTACCGGTCTGCACGCGGCGGAGGCCGTGGCGGCCCGCGTGGCCCAGGAGCTGGGGATGGAACTTGTGCAGGTTACGCTGCAAAAGGAGCCGCAGGGCAAAACCCTGTGCATCTTCATCGATACGCCTGTCGGCGTTACGCTCAAGGAGTGCGAACGCTTTCACCGGGCGGTGCAGCCGCTTTTGGAAAACGTGGAGTACGACTTTCTGGAAGTGTCCAGCCCCGGCGTGGATCGCCCCATCGAAACCCGGCGCGATTTGGAAAAGAACCGCGACGCGCATGTGGAGCTCAAGCTGTACGCGCCGCTGGACGGCGCGAAGCGCTACGAGGGTCGGCTGATCGATATGGACGGGGAGAGTGTGACGCTCGCCCTTACGGATGGGAGCCGGAAGGTGTTTCCGCGCAAGGCGGTGGCGCTGCTCAAACCCGTAATCGATTTTGAGCTGCTGGAGGCGCAAGCCGATCCCGGCGAAACCGGCCGGGGTGTAAAAGAATGAATAACGATCAAGATAGGAGTTGCGGACATGAAGGCGACGAAAAAATCATCGGTGCAGACCCGCGAAGCGGAGATAATTGACGCCGTCCACGCGCTGGCATCGGAGAAGGATATCAGCGAGGATATGCTGTTTGGTGCGATTGAAGAAGCGCTCAAGGCGGCGTATAAGAAAAATGTTTCCCGCGAGGAAACCGCGCCGGCTAACCTCTCCGTAACGCTGGACCGCCGTACGGGCGTGGCGCATGTTTTCGCGCGCAAGCTGATTACCGATGATATTGAAGATGAGATAAACCAGATTACGCTGGAGGAAGCGCATAAGATTCGCGCCAATTACCAGATGGGGGACATCGCCGAGATCGATGTAACGCCCACCGGGTTCCTGCGTACCGCCGCCCAAACGGCCAAGCAGGTGATTATCCAGCGCATCCGCGAAGCCGAGCAGGGCAAGATCTACGACGAATATTCCGAAAAGGAAAACGAAATCCTCACTGCCATTGTGCAGCGCGTGGAGCCTAACGCCGTCTACGTGGAACTGGGACGCACGGAGGGGATTCTGGAAAAGAGCGAGTGGATCCCCGGCGAGGAATACCAGGCCGACGACCACATCAAGGTCTACGTGCTGGAAGTGAACCGTACCGGCAAGGAGATGCTCCGCGGCCCGCAGGTGCGCGTAAGCCGCATCCACCCGGGGCTGGTGAAGCGGCTGTTTGAAATGGAAGTGCCCGAGATTGCCGCAGGCGTTGTGCAGATCAAGTCCATCGCCCGCGAGGCCGGCAGCCGTACCAAGATGGCCGTTTACTCCACCGACGCGGTGATTGATCCGGTCGGCGCGTGCGTCGGCCCGCGCGGTAACCGCGTGGACAAGGTGGTTACGGAACTGCGCAACGAGAAGATCGACATCATCAAGTGGTCGCCCGACCCGGCCGAGTTTATCGCTAACGCCCTCAACCCCGCGCACGTGCTCAGCGTTTTTGTGGCTGAGAACGAAAAGGCTTGCCGCGTGGTAGTGCCGGATAACCAGCTGAGCCTGGCCATCGGCAAGGAGGGGCAAAACGCCCGCCTCGCCGCCAAGCTGACCGGCTGGCGTATCGATATCAAGAGCCAGTCGCAGGCCATGCAGATGTTTGACATGCCCGAACCGATGCCCGAGGAACCGCTGGGCTTTCAGGAATACTACGAAACGCCCGCGGATACCGAGTTCGTCGATACCGGCCTCCCCGAGCTTTCCGACATTCCGCTGGAAAGCGGCGACGAGGACGATACCCTGTAACGACTTTTTTCCAGGAGGCGGAGTATGCCGGCCAAACCGCGTAAAATCCCGATGCGTATGTGCGTCGGCTGCCGCGAGATGAAGCCCAAGAAGGAGCTTTTACGCGCGGTGCGCTCTCCTCAGGGTGAGGTGAGCCTGGACACGACCGGGAAAAAGGCGGGGCGCGGCGCGTACGTATGCTTTAACGCCGATTGCCTGAAACGCGCGCTGAAGCAAAAGCAGCTGGATCGCGCGCTGGACGCAAAGCTGGACGAGGCTGCCAACCAGCAGCTGACCCAGACCATGCAAAGGCTTTTAACCGAGAAAACCGGGGAGGGCACCACTTGACGGAATCTACGTTGCACCAGTTACAAGGTTTCCTGGGGCTGTGCGCCCGGGCGGGGCAGACGACGCTGGGGCAGGATGCCTGCGTGCAGGCCGTACGCGGCGAAACCGCCGTACTGCTGCTGATGGATGAAGCCAGTGCCCCAACGACAAGAAAGCGTTTTTCCGATTCCTGCGCAAGCCATAACGTACCGCTATACAGCGTACCGGCGGGGATGATCGCGCAGGCGCTGGGCAAGGACGGCCGGATGACCGTCGCCATCAAGCGGGGCAAGATGGCGCAGAAACTTTTTGAACTGCTCCAGGATGAACATCCCCTGGCGGGGACGGAGCGCAACCGGAACGAACCTGACCCACAAAACCAAAATTCGAACGCAAATCATGCGGGGGTGCAAGCGGTACAATGACCAAAGCGAAACTCAAGGATGCCACCAAGGATCTTCTCACAGGCGCGGAAAGCGTTATGGAAAGCGTCACCAACGTCCGCCGGGGAGCGGACGAGCTGATGCAGACGCTGCGCAGGTATGAAAACCAGTTTGCCCGCGAGGAGGAGCTACGGCGCACCGAAGAAAGGCAAGCCGAGCTCCAGCGTCTGGCGCAGCAGCATACCAAGGCTTATACCATGCCCGATGCCGAGGAAGACGCGCAGGCGTCTGCCGAGGCTATGCCTGTAGCGGCGGCTGCTGCAGCGCCTGTGCCAGTCACGGCCGCGGCGGAGGCAGGGCCTGCCGAAGCACCGGAAGCTGCCGAGCCTCAAAAGCCTGTGCGCGCAAAGACCGCCAAACCGACGGAAGAAGCGGTGCTTTCCGTGGCCGAGGAAAAACCGGTTGCGCAAGCCCCTAAGGTGGTCCATACGCCCGTGGCTGAAACGGCGGGAGACGAAAACGTACCCGCTTCCGTTGCCGAGCAGCGACCTGCCATGGTGCCCGCGTATACAGCTCCCCGGCCCGCAGTGCCCCCGGCCGTCGGCGCACCCCGTGCGCCCTACAGCCGCCCGGCTAACCCGCAGGGCCCTTATGGTCGCCCTGCGAATCCGCAGAGCCCTTACGGTCGCCCCGCGAATCCGCAGCAGGCACCTTTTGCCCGTCCCGCGAATCCGCAGCAGGCGCCCTTTGCGCAAAGCGCGAATCCGCAGCAGGCGCCTTTCAACCGTCCTGCCAATCCGCAGGGCGCGTTCCCACGCCCGGCCAACCCGCAGGGTCCTTTTGGTCGCCCCGCGAATCCGCAAGCCCCCTATGGCCGGCCTGCGAACCCGCAGCAGGCGCCCTTTGCCCGCCCCGCGAATCCGCAGGGCGCCTATAGTCGTCCCATGAACCCGGCCCAGGGCGCGCGGCCCGCAGCAGGCGGTTTCGGCCGTCCTACAGGGATGGGCGGCCGCCCCACAAGCGCCGTACATGGCGCCAAGGGGGCCGAGCTGACACCGGCAGTGGAAAAAGAGCGCGTAAGCAATTACGATCCGAATAAGAAGAGCTATATCCGCCAGCACGATCCCGAACGTGTGGCGCGCAACCGCAAGCAGTTGGCGCGCGATGCCTTTAGCAATCCCGACGACGACGTGGTACGCGGCGGCCGCCGCGCGCGCAACAAAAAGCCCAGCGCGCAGATGATGATGGCCCCCATTCGTATTGAGAAGGCGTTCATGACCGCCGAGACCATCACCGTTAAGGATCTGACCGAGCGCATCGGCAAGCCTGCCGGTGATATTTTGAAAAAACTTATGCTGCTGGGCGTGATGGCCAACATCAACAACGAACTGGATTTTGACACCGCAAGTCTAGTGTGTGCGGAGTTCGGCGTAACGCTGGAGATGAATCTGGCCAAGACCGCCGAGGATACGCTGACCGAAACCGATGTGGAGGACACCGAGAATGACTTGGAGATCCGCCCGCCGGTGATTACCATTATGGGTCACGTCGACCACGGTAAAACGTCGCTATTGGACTACATCCGCCATACGCACGTTACGGCGGGCGAGGCGGGCGGCATAACGCAGCATATCGGCGCTTATACCGTCGATCTGGACGGCCGCAGCATTACCTTCCTGGATACGCCGGGCCACGAGGCGTTCACCGCCATGCGTGCCCGTGGCACGCAGGCTACCGATATCGCGGTGCTGGTAGTGGCGGCGGACGACGGCATCATGCCGCAGACTATCGAATCCATCAACCATGCCAAAGCGGCGAATGTGCCGATGATCATCGCCATCAATAAGATGGATAAGGCCAACGCCAATCCCGAGCGCATCAAGCAGGATCTGACAAACTATAACCTGGTGCCCGAGGAGTGGGGCGGCGACACGATTATCGCACCGGTCAGCGCCATCACGGGCGACGGCGTGGACAACCTGCTGGAAATGATTCTGCTGCAGGCCGATGTGATGCAGCTGCGCGCCAACCCCAACCGCTTCGCCAAGGGCGTTATCATCGAAGCCAAGCTGGACAAAGCGCGCGGTCCGCTGGCGACGGTGCTGGTGCAAAACGGTACCCTGCACGTGGGCGACAACATCGTCGTGGGCCTGGCCAGTGGCCGTGTCCGTGCGATGGTCAACGACAAGGGCGAGCGCGTGGAATCCGCGGGCCCGTCCACCCCGGTGGAAGTTGCCGGTTTCTCGGAAGTGCCCAGCGCCGGCGACGACATCATGGCCGTGTCGGACGATCATTTGGGCCGTCAGGTTGTGGAGGAACGCCTGAACAAGATCAAGGTGGAGCGTAATGCCAACGGCGTGTCCAAAGTAACGCTGGATAACCTGTTCAGCCAGATTGACCTGGGCAAGGTGGAAACGCTCAACCTGATCATTAAGGCGGACGTGCAAGGCTCCGTGGAAGCGGTCAAGCAGGCGCTGGAAAAGCTCTCCAACGATAAGGTCAAGATTCGCGTGTTGCACAGCGGCGTTGGCGCGGTAACCAAGGACGACGTCAACCTCGCATCGGCTTTCAACGCGATCATCATCGGTTTCAATATCCGCCCGGACAGCAAAGCCAGCGAGACAGCCGTACACGAGGGTGTGGACATTCGCCTCTACCGTATCATTTATCAGGCGATCGAGGATATTGAAAAGGCCATGAAGGGCATGCTGGCCCCGGAATTCAAGGAAAACCTGCTGGGGCACGCCGAGGTGCGCAACGTCTTCCAAATTACCGGATCAGGCACCGTTGCCGGTTGCTATGTAACCGACGGCAAGCTGCAGCGAAACGCGCAGGTCCGTCTGCTGCGGGATAACGTCGTTGTCTTCGAGGGCAAGCTTTCTTCCCTAAAGCGCTTCAAGGACGACGTTAAGGAAGTGGCGCAGAGCTTTGAGTGCGGCGCAAGCCTGGAAGGCTATAACAACATCAAGGAAGGCGACATCATCGAGTGCTTCATGATGGAGGAAATCATACGATAAGAGATGTGAAAATCTCCGTTGCCGTGGCTATGCCCGCGGTGACATAAAGGATTTCGCATCAACCGGATAGCGCAGGCACCGCTAAACGTTTACGTACTCCATGATTGTTTTGGAGGCTAGACGCCCCAAACCCACAGCAAGGAGAGCACTTTTGAGTTACCAACGCATTGACCGCATCAGCGAGGAGGTTCGCCGCGAGGTGGACGCGATCATCCGCGATCAACTCCATGATCCGCGCATCAAGGGAACCTTCAGCGTGACCCGCGCGGATGTGACGCGCGATCTGCGCTATGCGAAGATCCACGTAAGCATCCTGGAAGAAGAAGACCGCGCGCCGCTGATGGCCGCGCTGAAAAGCGCGGCAGGCTTCATACGCCATGAACTTGGGAGGCGTATGATTATCCGCTACGCACCGGAGCTCCTGTTCGAGGTGGATCATAACATTGAGTACGGCGTCCATATTGCCGCCGTGCTCAGGCAGGTAAATCCAGAAGGGGAGACCCATGACGAACGCGAGTGACCGGTATCGCATCGGCGAGTTGCTAACTGCGATCCAAAACACGGACAGCATATGGCTGTTTCCTCACATCTCGCCGGACGGCGATACCATCGGCAGCACTCTGGCGCTGAAGATGCTGCTGGAACGGCTGAAAAAGCCGGTTATCGTGCTATTGGACGACGTACCTCCCGCCACCCTTTCTTTTTTGCCGGACATCTATTGCGTACGCCGCTACGACGAAGAAAGCACAGCGCCATCGTTAACGGAAAATACGCTAATCATATCGCTGGACGTCAGCAGTGCGGATCGCCTCGGAAGGGCGCAAAAGCTGTTTGAGCGCGTGCAAAACAGCGCGCAGCTCGACCATCATCCCACAAACCCAGGTTTTGCGCATTTAAACGTGATCGACGGCGAAGCCCCGGCCTCGGCGATACTGGTTTACCGGCTGTTTGAAGCTTTCGGGCTGCCTATCCGGCGGGAGGAGGCTATCTGCCTCTATACCGGGCTTGCCACGGACACAGGCAATTTTGTCTATCAGAATACCAACGCGGAAGCGTTTCACATGATGGAGAAGCTGATGGAAGCGGGGCTGCCCATCGCCCAATATGCAAGACGCCTGTTCCGTTGTAAGGAAAAGGAGCATATCGCGCTGCTGGGCAAGGCGCTACCTACCATGCGGTATCTCTGTGGTGGCGAGATCGCAGGAATGCACCTTTCCATTAAGGCTTTCCGAGCAGCAGGCGCAACCGCCGAACATGCCGACGGCGTTGTGGATTATGCCATCGACGCCTCCGGGGTCAAAATGGCGTATTTCGCCAGGGAAACGGAAACCGGGGAGATAAAGTGCAGCCTCAGGGCGCTTACCCCCTACCGTGTGGACGGCGTAGCGGAGCGTTTTGGCGGCGGCGGGCACCAACTGGCAGCCGGTTGTACGCTGCCCGGGCCGATGCGATCGGCGGTACGAAAATTAGAGGCGGCTCTGCAGAAAGAATATCACGGAGGCGCACAGCAGTGACCAACGAAAACGGGCCGCAAAAGCTGGGCTTTTGCGGCTTTCTCAATGTGCTCAAACCTCCGGGCATGACCTCCGCGCAGGTTGTGGGCCGGGTGCGCAGGCTGCTGGGCGGCGAAAAGGTCGGCCATGCCGGGACACTCGATCCCGAGGCCGCGGGCGTGTTGCCGCTGATGATCGGCAAGGCTGCCCGTTTGTTTGATTATTTACAGGATAAGGGGAAAGCCTATATCGCCGAGGTCGCCTTCGGCTGCGCCACCGATACGCAGGACGCGCAGGGACAGGTGATTGCCTGCGGCGACGCCTACCCGACCGAGGCGGCGCTGCGCGCCGCGCTGCCAGCCTTTTTGGGTGAGCAAATGCAGACCCCGCCCATGTACAGCGCCTTAAAGCGCGACGGCAGACGGCTGTACCAGCTGGCGCGCAACGGCGAAACGGTAGCGCTGGAGGGCAGACCGGTGACGGTGAACGCGTTGACACTGCTGGGCATTACGCCGCGGCACGGCGCGCTGATTGCGCTTCGATGCTCCAAAGGTTTCTATGTTCGCACGCTTTGCCGCGATCTGGGGGAGGCGCTGGGCTGCCCGGCGCATATGCGTTTTCTGCTGCGCACACAATCCGGCGTTTTTTCACTGGCAGAGGCACGGACACTGGAAGAGGTGCGTTTTGCGGCGGAAAATGGCGGGCTGGGCGCGCTGCTGACGCCTATGGAGGCGGCGGTGGGGCATCTGCCGGGGTTCACGGTACCGCCGCGGCTTGAGAAAGCTTTTGGCAACGGCATCCCGCTGGAGACCAGCGCGGTTCCCTCCTGTACCCTGGAGGAAGGTGAGCTGGTGCGACTTTACCTTGCGGAGCAGCTGGCGGCCATCGGCGTGTGCCGGGGCGACACGATCCGGCTGAGAACATGGCTCGGGGATTGAGTGAGAATCGGGGAGAGATGATACGGATGATCCTGTGCATGGACGAATCTCTGAATACGAAAGCTTCCGTTGTTGCGCTGGGCATGTTTGACGGCGTACATATCGGCCATCGGGAACTGTTGCGCAACGCCCGCGAGGTTGCCCGGCACGAAGGGGTGCCCCTGGTGGTGCAGACTTTTGCCACACATCCGCTATGCGTGCTCGATCCCGGCCGCTGCCCGCCGCTATTGACGACGCCGGAAGAACGTGCGCGGCTAATTGAGGTGCTGGGTGTGAATATTTACTGTGCGCAGCCGTTTACGATGGAGATCAGCCAACAGCAGCCGGAGGATTTTGTGCGCGAACTTGTGAAGCGGTGGCACCCCGTCGCCGTGGTGGTCGGCTTTAACTACACCTTCGGAAGCGGCGGCATCGGCACGCCTGCGCTGCTTCAAAAACTTGGGAAATCACTGCGATTCAAAACGATCGTCGTGCCCGCCGTGCGTTTTATGGGGAATACCCCGGTAAGCGCCACCCAGATCCGGACGGAGCTTGCGGCCGGACGTGTATTAACAACCCGTTTTTTACTGGGCAGGCTCTATGCGCGGGAGGTAACGCTGGTCAAACGGGAAGGCGAACGCTGTGAGCTGCAATGGATTGCAGATGAAAAACAGACGCCTGCGGCGACGGATTATTACGCGCTGCTGGGCGACGGCAGGCATACCTATCCCGTACTGGTGCGCGTCCGGAAAAGTGGAACCATACTTTGCCAGCTGTCGGATACGCTGGTATTGGGAAACCGCCTCACACTTCGCTTGATCGAAGAAAAGGTTGAACGGGACACGCGGCAGAAGCCTCGTGGAAAAAAGGGAGAGCGGTAGCCGGTTTAGGCCGGTAATTTTCGCTTCAGCGGTTTACAAACCACGCCGGACATGATACAATGAAAGCTGTGCTTATATGGCACTGGGTGAACCGCTCGCGCAGACGTACGAATGCCAACGGCGGACTATGCGAACGGCGATTACCGCGGAGCGCGCAAGCGCTACCATATCAAGGAGGCGTTTCCATGGAAAAGTCCGAGATCATTCAAACGTATGCCCGTCACGAGGGCGACACGGGTTCCCCCGAGGTACAGATCGCGCTGCTGACCGAGCGCATTAACCACCTTAACGAGCATCTCCAGATCAACAAGAAGGATCATCATAGCCGGCGCGGCTTGCTGCTGATGGTCGGCAAGCGTCGCGGACTGCTGAACTACCTTAAACAAACCGACATCGAAAGTTACCGTACCCTGATCGCTCAACTCGGTTTGAGAAAGTAACCTGCACACAACCGCGTATTCGGCGGGAAGGCAAGGCCCCCGCCGAAGCGCGGCTGTTTTGCACAGCGCGGAATCGTTTTCACGCGTGGACGCCGCGAGCCATTCGCGGTAATGGGATGTCGCGTCGGGCAACGAGGCCCGCGCGTAGGAAGAGGAGAAGAGAATGGATTACAAGGTATTTTCTACAGAACTGGCAGGGCGCCAGCTATCAATCGAATTTGGTAAGTATGCCCAACAGGCAGCTGGTTCCGCTTTCGTGCGCTACGGCGACACGGTCGTCATGGTCAACGCGACCATGAGCGACGCACCCCGCGAAGGCGTGGATTTTTTCCCGCTGTCCGTGGACTTTGAAGAGAAGCAATATTCCGTTGGCAAAATTCCCGGTGGCTTCATCAAGCGTGAGGGCCGTCCTACCGAAAGAGCAACCCTTACCTGCCGCCTTATCGACCGTCCGCTACGCCCGCTGTTTCCCAAGGGAATGCGCAACGACGTGCAGGTAGTGGCAACCGTCCTGTCCGTGGATAAGGATATTCCCCCCGAAGTGCCCGCGATGATCGGTTCTTCCGCGGCGCTGATGGTGAGCAACATCCCCTGGAACGGACCTACCGGCACCGTGGTGGTCGGTAAGGTGGACGGCCAGTATGTGGTTAACCCCGACGAGGCGCAGCGCAACAAGAGCACGATGCACGTGTTCGTCAGCGGCACCAAAGATGCGGTGCTCATGGTGGAAGCCGGAGCCAGCGAGGTAACCGAGGAAGATATGCTCGGCGCGATTCTTTACGCGCATGAGGAAATCAAGAAGATCGTCGCCTTCATCGAAGGCATTGCGGCGGAGATCGGCAAAGAAAAGTGCGAAGTAGCGCTGGTAACCACCGGCGAGGACGTAAAGCAGGCTGTGCGCGAGTATGCCTACGATAAGTGCGTGTGGACATTTGAGACCCTTGTGCGCGCCGAGCGTCAGCAACGCGAGGAAGAGACCAAAAAGGATTGCAAGGAGCATTTCTCCGCGCAATTTGCAGGCCGCATGGACGAGGTGACCGATGCGTTGTATTACCTGAATAAGGAAATCATGCGCCGCAAGATTCTCGACCAGGGCATCCGTCCCGACGGGCGCGGCCTGACCGACGTTCGCGCCATCTGGTGCGAAACCGGCGTGCGGCCCCGCACCCACGGCAGCGCCATCTTCACCCGCGGCGAAACGCAGGCGCTCACCGTGACCACGTTGGGCTCCATGAGCGACGTGCAAAAGCTAGACGGCCTGGGCACCGAGGACTTTAAGCGCTACATCCATCATTACAACATGCCGCCCTACGCCACCGGCGAAGCAGGCCGCATGAAGAGCCCCGGCCGCCGTGAAATCGGCCACGGGGCGTTAGCGGAGCGCGCGTTGCTGCCCGTTATGCCCAACGAGGACGAGTTCCCGTACGCGCTGCGGCTTGTGAGTGAAATTCTGGGCAGCAACGGCTCCAGTTCTATGGCTTCCGTATGCGGCAGCACCCTGAGCCTCATGGATGCGGGTGTTCCCATCAAGGCGCCGGTAGCCGGTGTGGCCATGGGCCTGATTAAGGATGCGGGCAGCGATAAGATCGCCGTACTAACCGACATTCAGGGTCTGGAAGACTTCCTGGGCGATATGGACTTCAAGGTGGCCGGCACCGTGAAGGGCATCACCGCCATTCAGATGGATATTAAGATCGCCGGTATTGACCGCGTGGTGCTGGAGCGCGCGCTGGGTCAGGCCCGTGTTGGCCGTCTGCACATTATGCAGGCCATGCTGGAATCGCTGGCGAAACCCCGTGAGCACATGAGCAAGTACGCGCCCAAGATCATCCGGTTCACCATCAACCCCGAAAAGATTCGCGAGGTCATTGGACCGGGTGGTAAGATGATCAATAAGATTATCGCCGAGACCGGGGTAAAGATTGATATCGAAGACGACGGGCGCGTGTATATCGCCACGCCGGACGAAGCCGCGGCGAACAAGGCCAGGAAGATTATCGAAGGCATCGCCAAGGATGTCGAAGTCGGCGACGTGTACCTGGGCAAGGTCGTGCGTATTATGAACTTTGGCGCGTTCATCGAGCTGACCGGTGGCAAGGATGGCATGCTGCACATCAGCAAGATGGCCGACCACCGCGTGGAGAAGGTCGAGGATGTGATGAACATCGGCGACGAGATCGAGGTTAAGGTCAACGAGATCGATTCGCAGGGCCGTGTTAACCTGGTCCGCAACGACATCGCTTACTCCACTCCCCATGAAGGCTCCTTCCGGCCGAACCCCAGCGGCAGCGGTGACCGTCGGCCGCCGCGCCGTGACGGCCGCCCCAGCGGCGGTAACGACAGGAACTAACCGTGCAACCGGCGGCTGCAAGCACAAACCGCGCTTGCAGCCGCTTTTCCATATCCCGGAGACGCCGGACTGTTTTCCTGCACCCATAGCAAACCGCAATTGAAAATGACGATGGAGGACGAAAAGCGATATGTTCGACCAAATCATGCTGCCAAACGGCCTGCGAGTCGTGGGGGAAAGGCTGAGCTACGTGCGCAGCTGCACCGTCGGCTGTTGGGTGGGCGTAGGCTCGATGAATGAACGCCCCGCGGAAAACGGGCTTTCGCATTTCATTGAACATATGGTGTTCAAGGGGACGCAAACGCGCAGCGCCCGCGACATCGCGCAGGAGATGGACGACGTGGGTGGCCAATTGAACGCCTTTACCAGCAAGGATTGCACTTGCTTCTATGCCAAGGTGATCGATGAGGATCTGCCTCTGGCGGTTGATCTGCTGTCCGATATTGTGCTGCGGCCGCGCTTTGACGAAGAGGAGTTTTCCAAGGAGCGCGGTGTGGTGCTGGAAGAGATCGCCATGGTGGAGGATACGCCCGATGATCTGGTAAACGACGTGCTAAGCGCGGCGCAGTTTGCCGGATCGCTGAAATACCCGATTCTCGGCTCCGTGAAGCGGATTCGCGCCTACCAGCGGAACGATCTGCTGGCTTACTGGCGCAGGCATTATCACCCCGGCAATATGGTGCTGGCCATTGCGGGTCATTACGACTGGGAGGCGTTTTTGGCGCTGGTGACGCGCTATTTCGACTGTTTCCCCAGCCAGGGCGCGCAGCCGGACACCCGTGGCAAGCAACGGCTATTAAGCGGCCGCAAGGTGCGCGTCAAGAAGACCGAGCAATTGCAGATCACGCTTGGGTATCCGGGCGTGGCGCTGGGCTCGGATGATCTGTTCCCCCTGTCCGTATTCAACAACGCCCTCGGCGGGGGCATGAGCAGCCGCCTGTTCCAGCGTATCCGCGAGGAACTGGGCATGGCCTATTCCGTATACACCTTTCCCACCAGCTACCCGGGACTCGGCACGTTCACCATCTACGCGGGCACTTCGCCCGAAAACGGAGAAACGGTACTGCGCGAGATTCGCAAGGAGTTGGATAAAGCGCTCAACGACGGCTTCAGCGAAAAGGAGTTTATCAGCGCCAAGGCACAGCTGAAAGGCGGGTTTGTGCTGGGGCTGGAAAGTTCCTCGGGGCGGATGCAATCCATCGGGCGCAGTATGCTGCTGCTAAATCGCCTGCAATCGCCTGAGGAAATTCTGGAAAAAATCGAAGCCGTAACGCTTGCGGACGTGCATCGTGTGGCGCGTGAGGTGCTTACCGCCACGCCCAGCGCGGCTGTTGTGGGGAAAAACGCAAAGCGCTACATCGAATGGATCGGAGGCGACGGGCGTGGATAAACTGGAAGAAATCTTTACGCTCCAGGCGAGCTTTCAGGAGAAAATCAAGAAAGAACGCCATTTGGAAGACATCTCCATGGAACAATGGCTGCAAATGCAGACGCTCGCCATGGTGAGTGAACTGGCGGAAGTGCTGGACGCTGTCAACTTTAAGTGGTGGAAAAATCCGCATCCATTGGATAACGCCAATATCCGGGAAGAACTGTGCGACTTGCTCCACTTTCTGGTGGGTATGTGCCTGGAAACCGGTATGACTGCCGACGATCTGTACGATGTGTACGTGGGCAAGAACCGCGAAAACTTCCGAAGGCAGGACGGCCAAAGCGAAAAGAAGGGCTATGAGGTTCGCGCGACGGAAAGCGGCGAAACGCCGGATAGATAAAACAGCATATAAACAGGGTGCGGAACGAAGTTCCGCGCCCTGTTTATGAAGGCAAGGCGACATTTTGTCCACATCGCGGTGCCGATGCCCTGCCGCTTGCGGGCTCGCCTGTGTAACGGAATAATGGAGCGTGGCTGTCGCGCTGCGTTGCTCATTGGTACGTCCAACTCGCCTTAGGGAGTCTGCTGTTCGGCGTTCACCGCATCGGGGTCGAAAAGGGCGTGCAGGAACTTTTTGCCGGTGTCGGTGGCGAATATCTCCCGCTCGATGGTCTGCACGGCAGGCCACGCAAGGCTGTCCTCGTCGATATTCACCAGAAAATCCGCCTCAACAAGAATCCGGTAATCCAGGCCCCGAATATCCTGATAGGTATGGTGATGGGCGATCAGCCAGCAAACCTGTGCGATCACTGCTTCGTCCACGTTCAGTGCGAAGAGCAGCTTTTCGGCTTCGGGCGGCCCTTCCACCTGCTGGTGCGCTCCGGAGGCGCTGCCATATAACCGCTCGCTGTTTTTGATGCCGATGTCGTGGGTAAGCGCGGCAATCTCCAGCACCTGCTGTGTGCCCGCGTCCAACCCCTCCAGTTTGCCGATGGCTTTGGCAAAGCCGTAAACTTTGATAAAATGGTTGATTCGTCTGACGTCTCCCGCGAAATACGCGATCATCGCCCTTTGTACGTGCGCAATCAGATGCATGCCGGCATTGCTCCTTTCTCTTTAGCAGAGCGGCTGCTCGTTATGGAGCAGCCTGCCACAGTATAGCATAAAACGCGCGAACTCGCGCGTTTTATGGGGGGGGGGCGTGGCTTGCTACGGTTGTCCGGGAGCCTACTTAACGGTAATCACGGATACGGGGCAGTTGTCCGCAGCTTCCCGCGCAGTCGACACGTCGGCTTCAGGCAAGGGATCGGCGTAGACCTCGGCCAGCCCGTCCTCCGCCATGCGGAACACGGCGGGGCAGGTGTCCGCGCATAATTCGCAGCCAATGCAGCCGCTGCGGTCAATGGACGCTTTCATCATGAATCCTCCTTTTGCTTAGTCGTTCAGCAGTAAAGCCAGATCGTCTTCCACTGTGCCTATCCCCGCGATGCCGAATTTCTCCACCAGTACATTGGCGACATTGGGGGACAGGAAGGCGGGCAGTGTGGGCCCCACGTGGATGTTCTTCACGCCCAGCGAGAGCAGCGCCAGCAGCACGATGACCGCCTTTTGTTCGTACCAGGCAATGTTGTACACGATGGGAAGGTCGTTGATGTCGTCTAATCCAAACACTTCCTTGAGCTTCAGGGCGATCACGACGAGAGAGTAACTGTCGTTGCACTGCCCGGCGTCCAACACGCGGGGGATGCCGCCGATGCTGCCCAAACTGAGTTTATTATAACGGTATTTTGCGCACCCGGCGGTGAGGATCACGGTATCGGGTGGGAGCTTTTGTGCAAATTCCGTGTAGTAAGCGCGGTTCTTCATGCGGCCGTCGCAGCCCGCCATAACGATAAACTTTCGAATCGCACCGCTCTTGACGGCAGAAACAATCTGGTCGGCCAGCGCAAGCGTCTGATCGTGCGCGAAGCCGCCCACGATGCTTCCCGTTTCGATTTCATCCGGCGCGGGCAGCGTTTTGGCCAGCGCGATAATCTCACTGAAATCCTTGCGGCCGTTCTTGTCCGCGTCAATGTGCGTGCAACCGGGGTAGCCGCTTGCGCCTGTGGTAAAGATACGGCTGCGGATTTCCTCGCTCGCGGGGGGTACGATGCAATTGGTCGTAAACAGAACCGGGCCGTGGAAGGAGGCGAACTCGCTAGTCTGCTTCCACCAGGCGTTGCCGTAATTGCCCGCGAAATGGGGGTATTTTTTAAACGCCGGATAATAATGCGCGGGCAGCATTTCGCCATGAGTGTAAACATCAATGCCCGTGCCAGCCGTCTGCTCCAGCATCTGTTCCAGGTCGGTCAAATCATGCCCGGAAATCAGGATGGCGGGGTTTTCACGTACGCCGATATCCACCGTTGTTATCTCTGGCTTGCCGAAGCGGGAGGTGTTGGCCTCGTCCAGCAGCGCCATTGCTTTTACGCCAAAGGAGCCGGTTTTGAGTGTCAGCGCCACCAGTTCGTCCACGGTCAGGCGATCGTCCAGCGTCGCGGAGAGCGCTTCATATAGAAAAGCGTATATGTCCGGGTCTTCCCGGCCGATGTTCCAGGCGTGTTCGGCATAGGCTGCTATGCCTTTTAAACCGTAAGTGATCATTTCCCGAAGGGAACGCACGTCCTCGTTATTGGTGGCGAGTACGCCGATGGTTTCCGCCTTTTGCAGCATTTCCTCCAGCGTGTTTACGTGGAACACCGCTGCGTCATGCGGCATGCCGGGCAGGGCAGGCAGCGCGTCGCGCAGGGTGAGCGTTTTGCGTATCCGCGTAGCGATGGCCTGCGGGTCGAAGTTCGCGTTGGTGATGGTCGCAAACAGGCTGGTAAGCGTTTGGTGGTTCGTCTCCGGAATCGTGCGTATGTCCAGCCTTGCGTTTACCACGCGCAGCGCGACCCCTTTGAGTGTATACAGCAACAGATCCTGCAGGGCCGCGGTTTCGGACGTTTTGCCGCATACGCCACGCAAGGTGCAACCCTTGCCGCCGGCGGTTTCCTGACATTGATAACAGAACATGCTCATGGTTTTACCTCCCAAAAGTATTCGGTCGGGTATGGTCTTGGCTCGTTTAGCCCACCAAAGGAGCGGGCACTTTAAACACCAACAATTCCAGCGTTTCCGCGTGCAGATTGTTTACGTTCATCCGTGTTCCCTCGGGTATCTTGAGAAGCGTTTGATCCGGATATTCACTCGGAGGCTGGTCGTTAAGCCGGATGGACAGGCAACCGTGCAGGACGGTCATGTAAAGGGTGCTGTTTGCATTGTGCGCGGGCAGCCCCTCGCCCTGCGCGAAACTCATGTGGATAGCCTGCAGGTTCTCATCGTGCAGCAAGCGTTGGATTTTCTGCTGGGGATCGATCCGATACATCACTTCTACCATAATATTCCTCCCGTGTCAACTGTCGCGTTCACCTGAGCGCCTGGTTTTCCTTACGAGAACAGCATACCCAGTGCAATGCAAAAAGTCTGTTGGAAATCCAACAGACTGAAAGCTTTCCGGCGGATGGTCGGCGGCGTGCCCGCCTTTCAGGGAAGTACACCGGGCGGCGTTACACGCCCAGGTAGGCCTTGCGTACGCGGTCGTCTTCCATCAATTCTGCCGCGTTGCCGCTCATAGCAATGGAGCCTGTTTCCAGCACGTAGGCGCGGCTGGAGATGGACAACGCCATTTTCGCGTTCTGCTCCACCAGCAAAATCGTGATGCCCTTCTCGTGCAGCGTCGCGATAATGTGGAATATTTCCTTCACCAGGATGGGGGAGAGACCCATGGAAGGCTCGTCCATCAGCAGGATCTTGGGGTTGGCCATCAACGCGCGCCCGGTAGCCAGCATCTGCTGTTCGCCGCCGGAGAGCGTACCCGCGATCTGCTTGGCGCGCTCCTTCAAGCGGGGGAAGCTCTTAAATACCATTTCGATGTTCTGCTTGATCTGTTCGTTATCTGTGAGGGAATATGCCCCCATGCGCAGGTTCTCCATCACCGTCATGCGGCTGAACACGTGGCGGCCCTCGGGCACGTGCGCCATTCCCAGATCAATGATTTTATGGGGCGGGGTTGTGCGGAGATTGATGCCGTTGTAGGTGATGGTGCCGGACGTGGCTTTGACCAGTCCGGAAACGGTGTGCAGGATGGTCGTTTTCCCCGCGCCGTTAGCGCCGATGAGAGAGACGATCTCCCCGTCGTTAACCTCCAGCGAAATGCCCTTAATGGCGTGAATGGCACCGTAGTGAACATGAAGATCTTTAATCGTCAGCATCGCAACCCCTCCTATTCGCCCAAGTAGGCCGCAATGACCTTCGGATCGTGTGAAATTTCTTCCGGCAGCCCCTGCGCGATAATCTCGCCGTAGTCGATGACCACGATGCGTTCGCAGATGTTCATGACCAGGCTCATATCGTGCTCGATCAGCAGGATGGTGATGTTGAACTTGCGGCGGATGGTGTTAATGCACGCCAGCAGCTCCGCAGTTTCCGTGGGGTTCATGCCGGCGGCGGGCTCGTCCAGCAGGAGCATTTTGGCGTTGGTAGCCAGCGCGCGCGCAATTTCCAGCTTGCGCTGCTGTCCGTAGGGCAGGTTACCCGCGCCCCAACCGGCCTTATCCTGCAGGTTGAAAACGGAAAGCAGATCCATAGCCTTTTCCCGGATGGCCGTCTCTTCCCGCCAAAAGCCGGCGGTACGCAGCAACGAGCCTGGCAGCCCGTAACGAATGTCCTTGGTAAAGGCGATCAGCACGTTTTCCATGACCGTCATTTTCTTAAACAGGCGAATGTTCTGGAACGTACGCGCAATCCCCGCGGCGACGATTTCGTGGGTCTTTTTGCCGCTCATCAGCTTATCGTGCAGGTAGAAGGCGCCTTCTGTGGACTTGTATACACCGGTGAAAAGGTTGAAAACCGTAGTTTTTCCTGCGCCGTTGGGCCCGATGAGGCCGACCAGCTCGCCCTCCCGGATATCGATGTTAAAGGCGTGAAGGGCGCGAAGACCGCCAAAGGAGATTCCCAAATTGGAGGCCCGTAAAATCGATTCAGCCATGGTTACGCGCCTCCTTTCGCGGCGGACTGCTCCGCTTCGATCGGCTTTTTTCGAAACCATTTTAGCAACAAATGGTAAAGCGAGAACTCGTAATTACCAAACAGGCCGATGGGGCGGAAAATCATCATGATGACCAGAATAACGGAATAAAGCAGCATCCGGTATTGGGCGAAGGCGCGCAGCATCTCCGGCAATACGGACAGGAGCACCGCGGTGATTACAGAGCCCGTCATGGAGCCCATGCCGCCCAGGACGACCATGATGACGTAATCGGTGGATTTGAGGAAGGTAAAATCACTGTACTGCAGTGTGCCAAGCCCACGGTGGGCGTATATGGCGCCGGCGATTCCGGCGAAGAATGCTGAAACTGTGAAGGTAAGCACCTTGTAATAGGTCACGTTGAGCCCCGCGCTGCTGGCTGCGATATCATCCTCGCGGATGGCGATAATGGCACGCCCGAACTTGGAGCGTACGAACGCCAGCATAATGGCTACACTGACCACCGTTACGGCGAAGATGATGTAGATGTTGTTCATCTTCATAATGCCAATCAACGCTTGGCCTGCCTGCCCGTTGGCAAGTCCCTTTCCGCCCGCGAAAGGCAGGTTTTGGATGACGACGCGGATGATCTCGCCAAAGCCCAGCGTGATGATGGCCAAGTAATCGCCGCGCAGACGCAGCGCCGGAATGCCAACCAGAAGGCCGAACAGCGCCGCGACGAGGGCGCCGCACAACATGCCGATAAAGAACTGCGATACGTTGGAGATTGGCGCGATGGTACCCGCTTTGATGCCAAGGCCGATCGCTTTGGTGACCAGCGCGGAGGTGTAGGCACCCACCGCCATGAAACCAGCGTGACCAAGCGCAATCTGCCCCAGATAGCCCATGACGAGGTTGAGCGACGTCGCCATGATGACCGCGAAGCAACACTGCATGAAGATACCGCGGATGTAGCTGTCCATGCCGCCAAACGAATCGACCAGAAGTAAAACCACTCCCAGTACACAAACGCCAAGCAAGGATACCAGTAGGCTGCGGGTACGATTTTTCTTGTCGTTCATATTCGCACCTACACTTTCTCGCCGGTCTTTTCGCCCATGATGCCCGTAGGCTTCACCAGCAGAACGATGATCAGGATGCCGAATAAGATGGCGTCGGAGAAGGCGGAGGTGATGATGCCCCCTGTGAGCGGGGAGATATAAGCTTTGGAAAGGCTTTCGACGATGCCGATCACCAGCCCGCCGACCATAGCGCCTGGTATGTTGCCGATGCCGCCCAGCACGGCTGCGACGAAGGCTTTCAGACCCAGCATCGTGCCCATCATGTTAGTGACCTGATTATACTGTACGATGTACATCAGCGAGGCGATCGCCGCCAATCCCGAGCCGATGGCGAAAGTCCGCGTAATGATGCGGTTAACGTTGATCCCCATGAGCATCGAGGCGTTTTTATCCTCCGACACCGCACGCATGGCCTGCCCGCCCTTGGTGTATTTCACATACAGCGAAAGGCCGACCATCACCACCACGCCGATGAGGATCGTTAGCAGCGTGTTACCGCTAAACCCCAGCAGCATCGGGAGGCTGAAGATCGTGCCCACTTGCTTGGGATTCGCGCCGAACAGCGTTTGCGCCAGGTTTTCTAAAAACAGGCTCATGGCGATGGCAGTGATCAGCGCAGACATTTTGGTGCCTTTGGCGCGTACGGGTTTATACGCAAGCTTTTCCACCAGAACGCCGGTGGTGGCACACACCGCGACGGCGATGATTACGGACAGCCACGCGGGCATACCCGCGGAGATCATCAGCGGAACGGTAAAAAACAACGAGTATGCGCCGACCATGATAAAATCCCCGTGGGCGAAGTTGATGAGCCGGATGATTCCGTAAACCATGGTGTAGCCGAGCGCTATCAGGGCGTACACGCTTCCGACGCGCAGCCCGTTGATGACCTGCTGGATAAACAGCGTCAGTCCATCCACGACAGACATCTCCCTTCCGTTTCCGATATACGACCGGAGCGCGGCGCTGCCGGTAAAATGCACACTATGACGACTACGCCGAACGCGGCATAGAAAAATGCAATAGTATCAGGAAAGCCTTTTCAGACGCCACTTACCTTGTCGAGAAAAAGACAAGGCGGGGCGGACGCGATCGTCCGCCCCTTGCCCCGGCGGATAGAAACGAGGCTCCTCCCTATCCGGCTTTCATTTCGGGAGTTTAGATGTAGGCGTAGAACTTGGCGACGCCGTCGACGTACTCGATTACAGGCGCGGCCTTCTCGGGCGTGCCCGAGGCGTCCAGCGTGAAGGTACCGGTAACGCCTGAGAAGCTCATGCCCGTCATGGCCGCGACGATGGCAGCGGTGTCGTCCGTGCCGGCGGCTTCAATGGAATCCTTGAGCATGTAGGTGGCGTCATACGCCAGCGCAGCCAGCGCGGTGAGGCTTTCAGCGCCAAACGTTGCGGTGTACTTGGCTACGAAGTTCTGCACGATCGCAGAAGGATCGTCGGGCGCATAGTGGTTGGTGTAGAAGCACTTGTTGTACAGGCTCTTGTCTTCCACCATGGTGTTCTGTGTGCCGTCCCAGCCATCGGCACCGACGAAGTAGCCGGTGAAG
>JAJFVI010000205.1 GCA_021371895.1 Eubacteriales bacterium
GAAGAAGCCGGCATCATGCAGGGCAAGATGATCGGCAACTACCTCGTAGCCAACTATGACAAGTATGACCTCAACGGCGACGGTGTCATCAGCTATGTTATGTTCAAGGGCGACGAAGCCAATCAGGAAGCGATTGCCCGCACCAAGTACGGCGTGGAAGATGCCAACACGATTCTCGTAGCCGCTGGCAAGCCCGCCCTCAAGTTCTACGACGACAGCAATGACAAGCAGTATCTGGTAGACCAGAACGGCACATGGAGCCGTCAGGTCGCCCTGGATTACATGCAGACCATCCTGTCCCAGTACAGCGAAGCAAACAAGAACATGGTCGAGCTGGTGATCGCCAACAACGACGAAATGGCGATCGGCGCTGTGACCGCGCTGCAGGCTGCGGGCTACAACGATGGCACGGGCACCACCATCCCCGTGTTCGGCGTGGATGCCACCGAAGACGCCAAGACGATCATCGCTACCGGCGCAATGGCCGGTACCATTAAGCAGGATGCGGTTGGCATGGCTGACGCCATCGCTACCATTTCCGCCAACATGATCGCCGGCACCGATACCTTCGCTGGCCTGAATCCTGCGTATGTGATTGAGGACAACTGGAAGGTCGCCATCCCGTATGCGGAGTACACTGGCGAATAAGTGCCGCGGGTAAAACAATTCACCATGGAAAGAAGCGCGGGGGGATAGGCTTATCCCTCCGCGCGGATTTGAGTATATCAGGGCAACCCCCGTTTTGTGCAAGGCGCGTCGCGCGCTTCATCTCTCAAAGGAAGGAGAGAACCGAATATGAATCAACAGGCCGGAGGAAAGATTCTGCTGAGAATGGAAAACATCAGCAAGAGCTTTCCGGGCGTCAAGGCTCTGGATAAGGTATCCTTGCAGGTGAAGGCCGGAACGGTGCATGCCCTGATGGGTGAGAACGGCGCCGGGAAAAGCACGCTGATGAAGTGCCTTTTCGGTATTTACAACAAGGATGAGGGGCACATCTATCTGGAGGACAGGGAAGTTGATTTCAAATCCTCCCGCGAGGCGCTGGATAACGGCGTGGCCATGGTGCATCAGGAACTGAACCAGGCGCTCAAGCGCAGCGTGATGGATAACATCTGGCTGGGGCGCTACCCCAAAATTTCAAAATTCATCCCTTTGGTTTCCGAAAAGAAAATGTATGCCGATACCATGAAGGTGTTTCAAGAACTGGACATTCACGTCAACCCGAAAGCCATCATGAGCACAATGCCCGTTTCCCATCGGCAGATGGTGGAGATTGCCAAGGCGGTATCCTTTAACGCCAAAGTGATCGTATTTGATGAACCCACTTCGTCGCTTACGGAGCAGGAGGTGGAGCACCTTTTCCGAATCATCAACATGCTCCGCGACCGGGGTTGCGGCATTATTTATATCTCCCATAAAATGGAGGAGATTCTCCGTATCTCGGATGAAGTTACTATTATGCGTGACGGCCAATGGGTGGCGACCGAGCCCGCCAAAGAGCTGACCATGAACCAGATCATCCGCCTCATGGTGGGTCGGGAACTAACCAACCGCTTCCCGCCCAAGGCACACGACGTCGTAGACGAGATCGTGCTGAAGGTGGAAGGGCTGACCGCCATGTACTCCAGCCTCAGGGACGTTTCCTTTGCGCTCAAGAAGGGCGAAGTGCTGGGCATTGCCGGGCTGGACGGCTCCGGCCGTACGGAGCTGCTGGAGAACATTTTTGGCAGCGCCACCCGCAAGCACGGTAAAATTTACAAGGGCAGCAAGCTGATCCACAACCGCAGCCCGCAGGAATCCATCGCCAACGGGCTGTCGATGGTTACCGAGGAACGCCGGGCAACGGGAATCTTCAGCATTCTGGACGTGCGCAGCAACACGGTGATATCCTGCCTGAAGAAGTGCCGTTCGGACAGGTTTTTCTTCCTGAGCAACCGTAAAATGCAGGAGAAAACGCAGTGGTCCGTGAACCGGATGCGGATTAAGACCCCTTCGCTAGCCACAAAAATCCGCTCGCTCTCCGGCGGCAATCAGCAAAAGGTGATCATCGGGCGCTGGTTGCTCACAGAACCGGAAATCTTCCTGATGGATGAACCCACCCGCGGCATCGACGTGGGCGCGAAGTACGAAATCTATCAGATCATCATCGATATGGCCAAAGAGGGTAAATCGGTTATCATGGTATCCTCCGAGATGCCGGAGCTGCTGGGCGTATGCGACCGGATTCTGGTGATGTCCAACGGCCGGCTCGCAGGAGAGGTGACAGCGACAGCCACCACACAGGAAGAAATCATGACGCTTGCCGCGAAATATGTATAAGGAGGCGGAAAACCCATGAGCAACCTCAAGAAAAACAGCTTATCGGCGCGCGTTGCGGATTTTAACGCCATGAACAGCAAGGATAAGTGGCGCACGGTCGGCAACTGGCTGTTGGATCACGCGATGATCATCATCATCGTACTGCTTTGCATCTACATTCAGGTGCAGCGTCCTGCATTCCTGCAAATCGCTTCGATTGTGAATATCATCCAGCTCACCGCTTCGCGCCTGCCGATCGCGCTGGGTATCGCGGGCTGCATCGTGCTCACGGGCACGGACTTGTCCGCCGGCCGCATCGTGGGTCTTAACGCCTTCATATCCGCGATTTTACTGCAAAAGCTGGGTGTCGCGAACAAATTTATCGCAGTCATCGGCCCGCAATCGGTGTTTCTGGTTATTTTTGTGATCCTGATTGTCGGCGCCCTGATCGGCATGTTCAACGGCTTCTGTGTTGCCAAGTTTAAGCTCCACCCGTTTATCGTGACGCTGTCCACGCAGCTGATTACCTACGGCCTGTACCTGACGCTGAGCAACGCGGCGCAGATATCCAACCTGGACCCAAGCTACACCACGGGCTTTGTAATGAAGGCCATGTTCCGGATAGGCAACACCCCAATTATGAGCTATGTAGGCTTCGCGGTGATTGTAACCATACTCATGTGGTTTATCTGGAACAAGACAACCTTTGGGAAAAACATGTTTGCAGTAGGCTCCAATGAAGAAGCCGCACGTGTATCCGGCGTCAACGTAGCATTCACCATCATCGGCGTGTTCGCCCTGGCAGGCGCGACCTACGGCTACACAGGCTTTGTGGAGGCGGCCCGCATGGGCGCCAGCACGGGCACTATCGGGCTAAACTATGAGCTGGACGCCATCGCCGCGTGCGTTATCGGCGGCGTATCGTTTGTCGGCGGCATCGGTAAGATCAGCGGCGTGATTATCGGCGTCATCCTGATGCAGTTGATCATCAGCGGTATGACGTTCTTAGGAATCAGCGGTAACACCACCTACATTATCAAGGGTCTTGTGATTCTGATTGCCTGCGCCATCGACATGCGCAAATACCTGACCAAGAAGTAAGCTACTGTACGCCGTTACTTAACGGGATGTCCACAGCCTGCAGCGATTGAATGACCCGGGGAGCACTTACCTGGCCCTGCATTCACTACGAATACAGCTTACCTTCGCCTGGATAATTCAAGAAGGAGCGCGTTTTCCTGCAAATTCTCAACTGCTTGCTATAATCGATTTTAGCGTAAAAAGCCCTGTAAGTTTTATCTTGCAGGGCTTTTGTCTGAACTCATTTGTTGATGCACGCAGTATTTGGCAGGAGCCATCG
>JAJFVI010000208.1 GCA_021371895.1 Eubacteriales bacterium
CATAATAGGGGTGGTTGTAAAAGGCGATCGCGTACAGCGGAAGCGTACTG
Organism: Eubacteriales bacterium; assembly: GCA_021371895.1. GTDB lineage: Bacteria > Bacillota > Clostridia > Christensenellales > Aristaeellaceae > CAXXOK01. The sequence continues at coordinate 51 of JAJFVI010000208.1, forward strand.
AAAAGCAGGAGCAGCACGCAGCCGAGCGCTGCGATCCGTGTAAGGCGGCGGGGCTTGCCGGCGTCGTTTTCAATCGTTGACCTTTGCATTCGGCATGCCCCCTTTCGCAAGATATCCCCAAAATAGAATTATAGCATAGACGGCGCGGATTTGTCACTATCCGGGGTCGCGGAACAAGAGGCGGGTGTTCCCGGATTGCTGCACAGGTTTACACCTTCGCAAACGAGTTGACATAAGCGCTTCGCGCGTGCTATGGTACCATTGAAACGGATGAGCGAACGCTGCCGATGCATAGCACACATTGCGCAAACCGCCGCCCGTCCGCGCGCGTTATGGCTGGAGGCGTCCGAGAATGAAAAAAGCCGCGCTGTCCGCGTTGATCCTGCTGGTATTTGCGCTCGCCTGCCGGGGCTTCGCTCTGGGGGAGGGAAGCTCCGTCGTGCCCGAAAAAGGCTACGAAGCGGTGGATACGCTGGACATTGTCTATACGCCTGCGGACGCGCCCGCGATCACCGTGCAGATGCACGAGGGACAGGCGTACCTGTTTTTACCTTCCGGCGCGCAGGTGGAAGCGCTGACCATCGGCGGAAAAAGCGTACCCTGCACCCTGACGGAAGGTGAAAACACCATCCGGGACGCGCTGGGGAAGACGCTCATGCTTACTGTGATGCAAAGCGCGAACCTGCGCTCCGTATACCTGGTAAGCGAGGATGCGGAAAACGCGGGCCGCGCGTTTGTGGAAGCGAACAACCGGCATACCACCGTCGTACAGGCGGAGCTGACCATCGTAAACGCACAGGGAAAGACCGATTATCGGGGTGTGATCCAGCAGCTTCGCGGCCGTGGCAATACCACTTGGTGGTGGGGTGCCAAAAAGCCCTATCAGCTGAAGCTGGAAAAGAAGGCCGATCTGCTGCAAAACGGGCACGAGAACAGGACTTTTTTGCTTTTGGCGGAATGCTTTGACGCGACGCTCTTGCATAACACGCTTTGCCTGGACATCGCCCAAAAGCTCGGCCTGCCGTCCCCCGCGTTCGAGCCGGTGGATCTGTATTACGATGGGGTTTACCGCGGCACCTACCTATTGTGCGAAAAGGTCGAGGTGCGCAGCGGACTTTTGGATATCCTGAACTATAACGATCTGCTTTCCCGCCAGTACGATGCGGAAAACCTGCCCGTACTGCAGGCGGATAACCGTTATGGCTGCCCCTACCAGTACCTGGACGGGGTGGATGCGGACAACAGGGAGAACGGGGCCTACCTGTTGGAGATCGACCAGTATTTCTATACGACAGAGGACGTGTGGGTCAGCACGGCAAGTGATCTTCACTTCACCGTGCAAAACCCCGGATGCCTCAGCAAGGCCGACGGCGCCTATATCGGGGAGTTTTTGCAGCGCATCGAAAACGCCTTGCAAAACGGCGGTGTGGAGCCGGAAACCGGGCAAAAGGTAAGCGATCTGCTGGATTTTCAAAGTCTGGCGCAGTTCTTCCTCCTTAGCGAATGGAGTAAAAACCCGGATTACTGGCGTGGATCCACTTTCTTTTACAAGCCCGCGGGGGAAGAAAAGCTCTATGCGGGGCCGGTGTGGGACTTTGATATCGCCTTTGGCATCCGTGAGGGCGAAAGCGGCACGACGGGCTACCTGCGCGCGGACGAAGGCTGGCTGGGCCTGCTGTGCGCTATGCCCGATTTTCAGGAAACCGTGCGTGCCGTGTGGGAAAACGAGCTGGAGCCGATGCTTTCGGCACTGGATCTGGATGCGTATATGGACCGTGTCGCCGGGAGCGCTGCCATGAACTTCACCCTCTGGCCGTACGGCGGCGGGTACAACAACATCAATAAAGATACCGTATACGGCACGTGGACGGAAAATCTGGATTTCCTGCGGGACTACCTTACCGGCCGGCTGGAATGGATGAACGGGAATATCGCCGGCTGGGCGGGGCACACTGTAAGCGCCGCGGCGCTTACGCTTAGCTACCGCAACGCGGACGTGCCTGCCTGCGCGCAACTGACGGTGACCAACAGCCGTAACAACGTCGCGCTTTCCGACGTACAGTGGCAAACGGCGCCGGACACAGCCGTGCCCTGGCATAACCTCTACACCGTCACCGCCACTCTGACGGTCGCGGACAGCTGCAAGCTTGCCGAGGGCTTCGCGGTTACGATCAATGGCGACCCGGTCACGCAGCTATCGGCGGACACGCGAACCGCAAAACTGCGTTTCTCCTTCAGTGCCCCGAAATATGAATCTGCGCTCTATGATGGAGACGATTACGGAATGCTGTATCAGTATGATTATTTTGTGGCGCACAATCCGGATATCGTGGAGGAATGCGGCACCGACGACCCCGCGGAGATGCTGGATTATTTCGTCTCCAGCGGACTGTACGAGGAACTGACCGGCATCGAAACGTATGTGCCGGAGGCGTTTATCAACAATTACTATGAAATGATGGACGCATACTATATGTGCGACCCGGAAAGCTGCGCGCAATACTACCGTGAGAACGTCGTTAAGGAGGATTTACTGGGCATGGAGCAGGAGGCCTTCCCGGACGTCCTGCCCTGAAGAAACGAGGATAGCCCCTCCCACATACTTGCGGCTGCCTTTGCGCCGTATCCTTCCCGCCAGAGCGCTGCGATACCCGCGAATGCAGCAGCGCAAACCCGGTGTAAAAAACAGCATTTTCGCAGACTCTTCCTTTGTCGTTTCCCCGGCGTAAAAACGTGCTTCACAACAAGATGCGGGAGCCTGCTTTTTGCGTGGTTTCCATTGACGCGCAACGGCCTACGGGGGTATACTGCGCTTTGGTATCATATGGGAGGGCGCGCGCATGAACGAAATCCAATCCGCCCCGGAAACGACGCATGTTCAAGGTAAGGGAGCCGGGTACCTGGCCCTGATGACCGGTGTGCTGGGGACTTCGACAGGGTCGTTGTTGTATAAGCTGTCTTTTATTACGGGGCTAAGCCCGCTATGGATTAATGTGCTCCGGCTTGGTATCACGCTGCTGCTCATGGCGCCCATGACGTTTTTCAGCCGTAACCGGCGAAACCGGCTATTGCACGTAACGAAAAGCGGCTTTTGGATCAGCACACTTTCGGGCACGTTTTTAGCCTTGCATTTCACCGCCTGGGCGCTGGCGCTGCAAAATACCGACGTTTTCGCCGCTTCCGCTATCTGGGGCACCTACCTGCTGATGACGGCGCTGTTTTCCTCCCTGTTCCTGAACGAAAAAACATCCCGCGGCGCGCTGGTGGGGATGCTGATTGCCACGGCGGGTGTGGTGATCTGCAATCTGGACGGGGGAATAGGCAAGCTGACCGGCAACCTGCTGGCGTTGTTGGCGGCGCTGTTGCAGGCGCTTTACACCTTGTGCGGCCGTAAAGCCCGCGAACAGATGGATACGAACACCTACACCTCCATCCTCTACGCGTTCACGTTCGTCTGGATGGTGCTGTTCGTGTGGATTTTCGGTATTAAGCCGACGGGTTTTCAACCGCAGAACCTGCTGTGGGCGTTGGGACTGGCGGTGTTTGCGACGCTGTTGGGACATTCGATGCTCAGCCGGTCGCTGAAATACCTGAAAGCTTCCACCGCTTCGGCCGTTATGCTGGTAACGGTGGTCACCGCGCCGCTGGCGGTCTATCTGGTAACGGGGGATGTGCCCTCGGTATACACCTTTATCGGCGGGTGCGTGATTATACTGGGGTTGCTTTGGTACCTCCGCATGGAGAAGCGCGACGCGCAAGCGGCGCGGAAGGCTGAAGAAGTTGCCGCGAGTGAAACTGTTGCCGGCTGACGGGAATCGAATCCGCTTGTGCGGCTGGCGAGAAGCGGCATGGATGCGGTTTTTATCCGGACAAGCTGGAACACAAGGAGGCAATATGAGATTAGGAGCCACGTTGTACATCAGGAATACGATCGAGGCGGTCGCGCTATATCAGGAAGCCTTTGGACTTACGCTGGAGTATCATGAAAAGTTTACGGACGGAACGTTTATGCACGCGGCATTATGCAGGGACGGGCAAGAAGTGTTTTCCGTCAGCGAATCCCGTAACGACACCCTTGTCGAAATGATGCTGCAATCGTCTCTCAAGGACGCGCGGCCAACGATGAGCTACGGTATCGAAATGGAGAGCGCGGAGGAGGTCGAAAAGGCTTTTGACCTGCTGAAGGTCGGCGGGAATGTGATGATGCCTTTGGGCACGCTGCCATGGAGCGCGTGCTGCGCCGAGGTGATCGACCGATATGGCGTTTACTGGTACATTACCGTGTAATGGAGAATCACCGTGGAAGGAAACTTTAAACAAGCCTGAGCGCCCGGCGGAAAACGCCGGGCGCTTTATGATAGGGTGAAGGTGCGCCTGTCCGTGACGGGGCGACGTGTGCCCCTTGCCTTTCCGGGCGGGAATACTGCCAATATCCAAAGGATGTGCCGGGGACGTTTATAGCGGTACCTCGTCCCACAACACGCCGCCCGTGCCCAGCCGAAGAAGCCGCCGGAAACCGCGCGCCTTCAGCATGGTTGCCGTCGCCTCAAACGCGCAATCCATGTAGCGCGCGTCATGGCAATCCGAGGTCAGTGTCACCTCACCGCCCAATTCGCGCCACGCATCCAGCAGAAACCCCGCAGGGAAGGGGGTCTGCTCGTACCCGCGCGCGATGCCCCCGGTGTTGACCTCCAACAGCCTACAGCCCGCATACGCGCTTTCCAGAGCCGTGAGCGCCGTTTCGTGGTACGCGGTGCAACCCGTGTCCAGCCCGATTACAGCGGCATACTTGCGTACAAGGTCGAAGTGGCCGATGATATCCGGCGCATCCTGCCGTATTGCTTGGGCGTGCAGGCGGTAATATGCCTCCGCCATACTCAGCGCGTCGCCGCCGAAGCGCTCGGTTACGCAACGTCTGAGCAATTCCGGATCACCGTCCACCGCGACCCACACCCCTTGCAGGGGCTCAGGGAAATAGTGCGTGGAACCGATGATATAATCAAAATTCGCGTGGTTTCGCGCCTTTTGCTCCTCGGGTACCAGCGCGTCCTGCTCAATGCCGATATAGATTTTCGGGGCCAGCCCCGCTACGGCCTGCCGATTTTGCAGAGCGCGCAGTTCCGTAAGATAAGCCTGCTGTCCCTCAACGCTCATGCAATACTTCCAGTCAAAGCCCTGCATGGCGTGGCTGGAGAAGCCAAGGCTCACGAACCCGAGTGCTTGGGCCGTGGCTAATTGTTCCGCCACGGTGCTTTTACCGTCGCAGTAGGTGGTGTGGGTATGGGCGTTGGACAGAAAGTTCATTTCATACGCTCCTGCTTGTCGACAAAGTGGCTTCGCCACTTTGTCGAGATAGGGGTATTGTTTGCGGCAAAGCCACAAACTCCCCGCCCGCCCGGCAAAGCCGGGCGATACGAATACAGTCGGAGGGTCGCGGCCCCCGGGCACTCAACCGTCGCAGGCTGCACTGCCGTTTACCTGCTCGCTTCGTACCCCACCTCCGAGTCGCTCACGGCTGCGCTGTGGTGCGTACAGCGCACACGCTTCTCTACGGTGCCTCCGACGCCACCCAGAGATGTGGTTTGTCCACAGTTAAAAGTTCATTTCATACGCTCCTGCTTCACTTTATGGTCGATCACATGGCGCTTGGCCAACTCCCGCACCACATCCTCATAGTTGATGCCCATGTCGGCCATTAGTACCATGGCGTGGTAGGTGAGATCGCCCAGTTCGTAAAGTGTTTCTTCCCGGTCGTTCTTCGCGCCAGCGATGATGACCTCGGTGCATTCCTCGCCAATTTTTTTCAGGATTTTGTCCCGGCCCTTTGCAAACAGGTAGGTGGTGTAACTGCCCTCCTGCGGGTTGCTGCGGCGACCCTCGATGAGCTCCATTAGCGCGCGCATGGAAAAGGGCTTACTGTCCGCGTCCACGTAAAGTTCGTCAAAAAAACAGCTCTCCGCGCCTGTGTGGCAGGCGGGCCCCGCCTTTTGAACCTCCACCACCAGCGCGTCACCGTCGCAATCCGCGCGCAAGGCGACGATTTTTTGCGTGTTGCCGCTGGTTTCGCCTTTGCGCCACAGGCAGTCGCGGCTGCGGCTCCAAAAACAGGTTTTACCTTCCAAAAGGCTGATTTGCAGACTCTCGCGGTTCATGTAGGCGAGGGTAAGCACCTCGTGGGTAAGGTAATCCTGCACGATGGCGGGGATCAGCCCCCGCTCGTCGAAAACCAGCTTGCTTTCGATTTCCTCATACGTCATCTTTCAGCCCTCCGTTATACGCGCATGGGCACGCCGTTGTCGCGCAAGTATCGTTTTAATTCTTTGATGTCCACCTCGCGGGAATGGAAAATGCTCGCGGCCAGCCCCGCGTCCACGCGCGGCAGGGCGAAAAGCGACAGAAAATCTTCTTTGCAGCCCGCGCCACCCGAGGCGATCAGCGGCAGGCTGACGGCGTCGCCGATGGCGGTGAGCATTTCAAGGTCGAAACCGCCGCGCACACCGTCGGTGTCGATGGAGTTGACCACCACCTCACCTGCGCCGCTCCCCTCGCCGCGCTTCACCCACTCCACGGCGTCCAGTCCCGTATCCTCGCGCCCGCCCTTGGCAAACACGTGGAAGCGGCCGTTTATACGCTTCACATCCATGGAAAGCACCACGCACTGGTCGCCGTAGCGCCGGGCAGCCTCACCGATGATCGCCGGGTTGCGGATAGCGCCGCTGTTGACGCTTACCTTGTCTGCCCCACACTTGAGAACACGGTCAAAATCTGCCAGCGTGTTGATGCTGCCGCCCACCGTGAGGGGGATGAACACTTCCGCCGCCACCCGCCTGAGCGCATCGGCGAACAGGGGCCTGCCCTCGTAACTTGCGGTGATGTCGTAAAACACCAGTTCGTCCGCGCCGGAATCGTTGTAATAATGCGCTAGGGTCACAGGGTCATCCACGTCCCGCAGGCCGTCAAAATGGACGCCCTTCACCACGCGGCCGCCGCGCACGTCCAGGCAGGGGATAATTCGTTTGGTCAGCATTCCGTTTCCCCCTCTCGGGCAACGTGCAACGCCTCGGCTAGATCCAGCCTGCCGGTATAGAGGGCCTTGCCGACAATGGCGCCGTACACGCCCAGCGTGCGCAGCGCCGCGATCTCGGTTTCGTCCGCAATGCCGCCGCTTGCGATCACCCGCAGACCCTGAATGCCTTGCAGCCGCTCGTAGGCGGCGAGGTTCGCGCCGCCAAGCAGCCCATCGCGCGCGATATCGGTATAGATCACGGTGGAAACACCCGCGTCCGTGAGCTTTATGCAAAAATCGAAGCCATCAAGCGCCGTCACCTGTTTCCAGCCGCGGGTGGCTACGAAGCCGTCCCGTGCGTCCACGCCCACGGCGATTTTGTCGCCGTGGGCCGAAACCATGCGCTCTACAAGCGCGAAGTCCTCTACTGCGACGGTGCCCAAAATCACGCGATCTACGCCCAGCGCGAGCGTACGTTCGATGTCCTCCTGTGTGCGCATTCCACCGCCCACCTGTACAAACAACCCCCGCTTGCATAGCTGGGCAATCACGCCGCGGTTCTCCGGGCTGCCGTCCTTTGCGCCGTCCAAATCGACCACGTGCAGGCACTTCGCGCCCGTAGCCGCGAAGTCTTCCGCTATTTTCACAGGATCGTCCCCATAGACGGTCATGCGGTCGTAATCCCCTTGCGTTAGGCGCACCACCTTGCCGCCTCGCAGGTCGATGGCGGGAAAGATAAGCATTACGCCGCCCCCTTCGCAAAGGAGGCGAGAATGCGAAGCCCGACCTCACCACTCTTTTCCGGGTGGAACTGTGTGCCGCACACACTGCCGCTGCGCACCACGCCCGCGACCGGTATGCCGTACTCCGCGCTGGCGACCAGCGAAGCTTCGCAGTCCGCGGCGTAAAAGCTGTGTACGAAATACACATAGTCGCCCTCGCGCACGCCTGCCATCAGCGGATCGTCCGGCTTCTGAATCATTAAACTGTTCCAGCCCATGTGCGGCACTTTGAGGCGACTAACTTTGGACGCGAGCGAAATCACCCGCCCATGCACGAGCCCCAGCCCTTCGTGCAGGCCGTATTCCTCGCTCTGGTCAAAAAGCAGCTGCATCCCCAGGCACACGCCCAGCAGTGGCTTGCCCAGCGCCGCCTGATCCTTGAGCAGCATATCCAGCTTGAGCGCGCGCAATTTATCCGCCGCGTCACCGAACGCGCCGACACCCGGCAGGATAATCTTCTCCGCCGCGCACAGCGCCGCTTCATCGCGCGTTACTACAGCTTGTGCGCCGATATGGTTGAGCGAGCAGGTGAGCGAGTAGAGGTTCCCAACGCCGTAATCTACGACTGCGATCATGCGCCGCCTCCCAGCGTCCCTTTGGTGGAAGGAATTTCGTTGGCGCAGGCAGGGTCGATGGCGACCGCCTTGCGCAGCGCCCGGCCGAACCCCTTAAAAATCGCCTCCAAAATGTGGTGGCTGTTTTCGCCCGTCAGCAGGTGCACGTGCAGGGTGATCTTCGCCTCCCGCGTCAGCGCCAGAAAGAACTCCTTGCCAAGCTCTGTATCAAACGTGCCGACCTTGGGCGTGGGCATGTCCGCCGACCAGATCAGCGTGCCGCGCCCGCTTAAATCCAGCGCGACCAATGCCAGCGATTCGTCCATGGGCAGCAGGACGTCCCCGTAGCGGGTCACGCCGCGCATGTCGCCCAGCGCCTGCCGCAGTGCCTGCCCCAGCGCGATGCCGATATCTTCCACCGTGTGGTGGTCGTCCACTCCTGTGTCGCCGTTGCAGCGCACCGTGAGGTTAAAGCGGCCGTGACGAGCAAACAGCGTCAGCATATGGTCCAGAAATCCGCAACCTGTGGTGGTGGTGGCTTCGCCCGTACCGTCCAGGTTCAGCGTCAGGTCAATGTCCGTTTCCGCGGTCTTGCGGGAAATGGTGGCTGTTCTCATGCCTTTTCCTCCTTGAGGATGTCCCGTGTGGCGGTAAGCAAAGCATCCATCTGCCCGACGCTCCCTACGGTGATGCGTACGTAGCGCGTAAGCGTCGGCTGGCTTAGGTAGCGCACCAGCACGCCGCGCGCCTTGAGCTTTTCATAGTACGTTTTACCGTCCATGCCGGGGGGCGAGGCGAACAGGAAGTTGGTCGCGCTGGGGAGCACCGTAAAGCCCAGCGTCTTAAGTGCCGCGGCGCTCTGTTCCCGCTGCGCACAGATGGCGGCCACACAGCTAACGAAATAGCGGCGATCGCGCATGGCCTCAATGCCGGCAAGCATCGTAAGGCGGTTGATGTTGTAGGGGTGAAAGGAGTTTTTCATGCGGTTGAGATCGTCGATGATCGCCGGGGAAGCCAGCGCGTAACCCAGCCGCCCACCCGCAAGCGACCGGGATTTGGAGTAAGTGCGCACGATTAAAAGATTGGGGTACTTTCCGAGCAGCGGCACGCAGGTTTCGCCCCCGAAATCCACGTAAGCTTCGTCGATCAGCACGACGCTGTCTGGGTTACCCGCCACGATGCGCTCCACCTCGCTTAATGGGAGCGCGATGGAGGTGGGGGCGTTGGGGTTTGCCAGCGCCACCAACTGCCCCTGCGAAAGGAACTTCTCCACCGGCAGGGTGAAATCCTCGTTCAAGGGGATGATGATGGGGGAGACGCGGTAGAGCTGCGCGTAAACCCGATAGAAACCGTAGCTTACATCGGAGATGGTCGCGCCGCGGGTTTCATCGGCATAAGCCATAAAGGCGAAACCCAGTACCTCGTCAGAGCCGTTGCCGACGAACACGTTTGCCTCCATGAGGCCGTATTCGGCGGCGATGGTTTGTCTGAGCACCGCGGAAAGTGGATCGGGGTAGAGGTTCAGCCTCGCAATCGCCTCCCGGCTCAGCGCGTCCAGCACATGCGGCGAGGGCGGAAAAGGGCTTTCGTTGGTGTTGAGTTTCACGTATTGCTTATCTTGCGGTTGTTCCCCCGGCACGTAGGGATCGAGCGCACGCAGGCGTGGGAGCAGAAAATCGCTCATGGTTTTTCCTCCATGCGCACGGTTACGGCGTTGGCGTGCGCGGTCAGCCCCTCGCTGTTGGCGAAGCGAACCACATCCGAGCCGACCGCGGCAAGCGCCTCCCGTGTGTAATACAGATAGCTTGAACGTTTGGTAAAGTCGTCCACACCCAACGGGGAGGAATACCGCGCCGTTCCAGATGTGGGCAGCGTGTGGTTGGGCCCGGCCAGATAATCCCCCAGCGGCTCCGGGCAATAGCGCCCCAGAAAGACGCTTCCGGCGTTGCGAATCTGCGCAAGCAGCGCGAAAGGTTCGTCCGTGCAGATTTCCAGATGCTCCGGCGCTACTGCGTTGGAGATTCCGACAGCAGTTTCCAGATTGTCTACCACGATAATGCGGCCGTTGTTATCGATGGATTCGTGCGCAATCTGCTCACGGGGCAGGAGGGCGAGTTGCCTTTCCACCTCTGCTTGCACCTTCTGCGCCAGCGCCGTAGCGGTGGTCACCAACCAGGCGGAGGCGAGCCGATCATGCTCGGCCTGGCTGAGCAGGTCGGCGGCGACGAAGACAGGGTTGCTGTTTTGATCGGCGATGACCAGAATTTCGCTGGGGCCGGCCACCATGTCGATAGCTGTCATGCCCTGCGCGAAAACAAGCTGTTTGGCGGTGGCGACGTAGATGTTGCCGGGGCCGACGATTTTATCCACGCGCGGCACGCTTTGGGTGCCGTAGGCCAGCGCGGCGATGGCCTGCGCCCCGCCGAGCTTGACGATAGTGGTCACCCCGGCGATTTTGGCAGCGGCGAGGATTACGGCGGGCACGCCGCCCGTTTCATCCGGCGGGGTCGTCATTACAATCTGGGAAACCCCCGCGATTTTGGCGGGGATGGCGGTCATCAGCACGGTGCTGGGGTAGCGCGCCGTGCCGCCGGGCACGTAGAGGCCAACGCTTTGAAGCGGAAGCACCCGCTGCCCCACCACCACGCCCGCCTCCCGCGCGTCGATAAAGCCTGAACGTTTTTGCTGCATATGAAAGCTTTCGATATTCCGGGCGGCCAGCTGTAACGTGGCCAGTAACGCCGGATCGACCTTTGCCACGGCATCGTCGATCTCCTCCGGGGTGACCAGCAGGCGCTGCGGTCGCACGCCGTCGAAACGCTCGGTATAGTCCAGCGCGGCTTCATCCCCGCGTGCCTTGACCTGCGCAAGAATGTCCGCAACGGCGGCGGTCACGTCCCGCCCGGGGGCGGAGGCGCGGTTGAACAGCGCTTCCACGGGCTGCCCCGCATAACGGATAATGCGAATCATGCCTTTTCCTCCTCTTGCATGCAGCCGCGCAGAGCGGTTATCAGCGGGTTGATCTCGCCGGATTTAAACTTCATGGCGGCTTTGTTGGCAATCAGCCGCGCGCTGATAGGCAATATGGTCTCAATGATTTCCAGATGGTTTTGCCGCAGGGTGGAGCCGGTTTCCACAATATCTACGATCACGTCGGAAAGCCCCAGTATCGGCGCCAGTTCGATGGAGCCGTTGAGCTTGATGACCTCGATCTCCCGGCTTTTACCCGCATAATGGCGGCGCGCGATGGCGGGGTACTTGGTCGCCACGCGCAGCGGCGCGCCCAGATCCTCCCGAAAGCCTACGGGCGCGGCGACGCACATGTGGCAGACGCCGAAGCCCAGATCCATCAGCTCGTATACATCGTTGCCGCCTTCCAGAAGAACGTCCTTGCCGACCACGCCCACATCCGCCGCACCGTGCTCCACGTAGATGGGTACGTCGCTGGGCTTGACCAGCAGGTACTGCACCCGGCCGTCCTCATCGCGCAGCACCAGCCGCCGGTCGTCGCGTTCCATGGCGCTGCAATCGTACCCGCAGGCGCTGAAAAGCTTGTATACCTTATCACCCAGGCGGCCCTTGGGAAGCGCGATATTAAGCATCTCGGGTTCCCTCCTCAAAGGTTTCGCCGGTGAAGACCATCGTCTTTTCAGCCTTGACATCCGCGGGGCGCTCGCTGGCGGCCAGTATACGCAAACCTTGCGCTGCGAGTGCGAACACCGCGGCGTTGACCTTGGCGGGGTCGTCGGTCTCCCGGTAGAGTGCCAGCACATCCGCGTCCCAAGCGGGCTTATCAGCCAGCACGCGCGTCAGCTCATCCAGATAAAGGGCAAAGCCGATGCCGTCGCCCTCTTTATCGAAGCGACGCATCAGGTGATCGTACCGGCCGCCGGACAGCACCACGCGCGGCGCGCCCTGCACGTAGCCCTGAAAAACGATGCCGTTATAGTAATCCAGATCGTTAATCATGGAGAAGTCCAGCTGCAGGCAATCGCTGAGGCCAACGGACGAAAGCAGGTCGTACAGCGCGGCAAGTTCACAGAGGGCATTACGCATTCCATCGCACACGGCGATAGCTTGCGCGCGCGCGAGGACTGCCGGAAACGCGCCGGAAAGTTCCGCCAGCATCACGATATACCCGGCGTAAGGTTGGGAGACGTTCTCTGCCGCGACTGCCGCGGCCAGCTCGTGCGCGCTCTTGCGGCGGATGAGGTCGAAGAACCGCTCCTTTTTTTCGGGGGTAAGGCCGGCGGCTTCCATCAGTCCGGAAACGAAACCCATGTGGCTTATATCCAGCACATACGCCCCGCCGACCGCGCGCAGCGATTCGATGGCGAGGCGAACGACCTCGCCCACGGTGTAGCGATCGATGGCGCCCAGCGCCTCCACGCCCATCTGGTCGATCTCCACAAACTCGCCGCCCGTGGAGGCGAGGCGATAGACGCTCTCCTTGTAGTACACCTTTTCCACGCCGCGGCGCTCCCGGCGCGCGTGTTTGACGATGGAAAGTGTAACATCGGGTTTTAGCGCCATCAGCTTCCCATCCGGGTTGGTAAAGGTAAGCACGCTCTCGCTTTTCAAGAAGCTTTTATTTTCCAGATAAAGCGCGTATTCCTCAAAACGGCGCATGGAGAAGCGCGTGTAGCCGAGGCTTTCATAAACGTTTCGCAGGCGGCCCATCAGTTGCTCGCGCCTTGCTTCGCTGCGTTGTTCCATAGTCCCTCCTGTTGTACCGCAATCGCGGACGTGCTTTCCCTTTCCCGTTCTTTTCCGCAGGCGAAAGGGAACCGCATGGACAGTATAGCATGCTCAAACACTTTAGTCAAGTAATATGGTAACGCATTAGCTTAAATATATTGAAAAGGTTTACATGGCGTTTCGCGAAAGGGAAATCATACCTTAAAAAATTCCGGGTGGCCGCATACGAGGCCGCCCGGAGAAAAGGGATGCACGGTTGGAACGTGGCGCGGACAGACCGGGATCATCGCAGCGCCTCGGGCAAATGTGCGATGATCTTCTCGCACGCGTGGCCGTCGCCGAAGGGGCTTGCGGCGTCCGACCAGGCAGGGGTCACGGAGAGCTTGGCAAGAATATCTTCCGTTTCCGGCGCGGCCAGCACGTTACACATGCCCGGCATGGTTTCCGGCCATACGGCATACGGGAACACGGTAACGCAAGGCACGTGTGCGAAAAACGCCTCCCGCTGCACACCGCCGGAATCGGTTACCACACGCTGGGCGTTGGCGACCAGTGCGATGGATTCCAGATACCCGATGGGGGATAGCAGCTTCACGTTTTGCAGCTTTAACTTTTGCCCAAGGCGCACTGCTGCGGCATGGTTACGCGGGTGTACCGGGTAGAGCGTGGGATGCGGCAGGCTTTCCATGGCCATCAGAATTTGCGCCAGCGTATCGTCGGTGCGTGTGTTTTCCTCCCGGTGGCAGGTGAGATAATAAAAGCGCTCCGGAGTGCGCACTGCATGCCCGTCCAACCCCGACAGGGTTTGGGGGGGCTGGCCGCCGTTCCATTGCCGGTAATGGCAAAACGCGTCCAGCATCGGGTCGCCCACCAGATACGCGCGATCCTGCAAGTTCTCCTTTTTTAGCGCCTCCACGGCGCTGGGCACGCAGGCAAACAGCAGCTTTGCCGTGTGGTCGGCAACGATGCGGTTGATCTCCTCGGGGTTATCAAGTGTCCCCAACCGGTTGCCCGCTTCCACGTGGATTACTGGGATGCGCAGTTTGACCGCCGCAAGCGCCGCGGCGAGGGTGGAATTGGTATCGCCGTAGATCAGCAGCGCGTCCGGCGCTTCCTTGATCAGCACTTCTTCCAGCGCCGTCAGCATCCGCGCGGTCATCTGCGCATGGCTGCCACCGGAGATGCCCAGGTCGTAATCCGGGTGGGGAATCTGCAATTCGGTAAAAAAGACGTCGCTCATCATCGGGTCGTGATGCTGCCCGGTATGCACCAGCACCTCGACGTGCGTTTCGCGCAGTATCCTCGACATCGCCGCCGCCTTGATAAACTGCGGCCGTGCGCCTACGACGGTTACGATTTTCATGCTCATGTCCTCCCGCGTTCATATCACGTGCGTTATACGCTTTCCACCAATCCGGCGAAGGCTTCCGCCACGCCCGCGTAGCCAAAAGCGGCAATCTGCGCGGCGTCGGGCGAAAACGGCACGGAGCCGGTTTCCGTAAAGGCTGCGTACAGTTCGCGTACGTATGCCTTAAGCTTTATTCCATCCTGTGCGACGTTTGCCTGCTCGTAGCAAAAGCCGGCGCGGGTGCGCCGCATTACTCCGGCGATTTCGCTGTCGGGCGTATCGCCTGTTACGCAGCAGAGCACGGGCATATCCAGCATCAGATACTCTAAAAACTTGCCGGGCAGGTTGCCCTGACGGTCTTTGTAATTCCAGGCGGCCAACAGCAGCACGTGCGCCGCTTTTTGCAGCTTCAGGGCTTCGTCACGCGGCAGGAAACCGTACCCCTTCAGGCAATCTGCAAGCCCCGCCGCAGTCGCCTGACTCACGAACCCGCCGGTATCCCACCCGGCGTAGATCAGCGCAACGCGAGACGCGTCCACCGCCCCTTCGTCGATCAGTTCCCGCAAAGCATGGAAAAATGGGGAGAGGTCGCGCTGGGTGCCGTACATCTGCCCGCAGTGGATAAAGGTGAGCCGTTCGCTGTGCTTGGGCGGAATTGCGAGTCCCACCAGGTCTTCCGCGTCGAAACCGTTATGAATCACCTGCCCGAAAGCCTCCAGCCCCATAATTTGCAGGCATCCGGCGGAGACTGCGGTAACCGCGTCCGCGTTGAGGCGCACATCCTGCACATAGTGCGCAAGCCGCCTTTTTTGCCAGGAAAACGGCACGGCGGCCTCATCCCGAAAATCGGCGATCCACCGATCGGCCAGACCTGCCTGCTTCGCCTTGCGCGCCACGGTATGCGCGCTTAACGGCCCATAGGTGGAGAGCACGACGTCGTAATGCCTGCGCAGGGAGAACAGCTTGCGCATACAGGCGCGCGCGAAGGCGGCGTCCGCGCGGTCATCCAGCCACAGGTACAGGGCGTTGAACAGGAGCCGTTTCAGTTTGATAGCGCCGGCGCGCAGCGGCTTGCCGGTGGCGACCGCAGCGGTCGGCTTCGCTGCATCCTGTACCGCTTTCCGCTCACGCATGGCGGCGTCGGAGAGGGTGCTTTGCGGCAGAATCGGGCGGCTTTCCAGCGCCGCGGGGCCTTCGGGCTTGTGCCCGCGTGTTTTCCACCAACGCAGCAGGCTGCGCTCGTGTATCACGTGTACGTCCCGCAGCTCCCGCAAATCCCGCGCGAGCATGGGATCGCGGACGGGGCTGGTGCCTGCGCCGCACAGCACCGTGACATCGTAGCCCATACGGGTCAGGTATTTAGCCAGTTTCGTGGGGCGCACCGCACCGATGGCGTTTTGCGGCGCGAAATGATAGCTGATCAGCAATATGCTTTTCTTCAATCTGCTTCAGCTCCTTTCGCCGCTTCCGGAAACAGCCGCCCAAGCAGTAAATCGCTTCGGCAGCGCTCGTTCCAGCGCGCCTGCGAGGCTGCGCGCAGCGCT
>JAJFVI010000058.1 GCA_021371895.1 Eubacteriales bacterium
GTCATGCCCATGGCGATAAAACCGATCACGGAGCTTTGCACGAAAATGTTGGTGACGTTACGCCACGAAAAGAAATTGGGGTTGACCGATACGGCGATCACTAAAATGAGGATGAACGAAACCATATAGCTGTAATTGGAAAACAGCTTTTTACCGGCAGACTTTAGGGTAACTTGTCCTCGGTCATTATTCAGCGTTTGTCTGTTCATGCTTCATGCCCTCCAAATTCGATCCTGTGGAATAGTACATCATATTCTTTTCCGTCAACTGCTCGCGGGAGAGCACAGCGTTGATCTGACCCTTATACATGACCGCGCAGGAATCCGCCACCTTGTAGATTTCCGGAAACTCAGCGGAGAAA
The DNA here is from genome assembly GCA_021371895.1 of Eubacteriales bacterium. GTDB lineage: Bacteria > Bacillota > Clostridia > Christensenellales > Aristaeellaceae > CAXXOK01. The sequence continues at coordinate 362 of JAJFVI010000058.1, forward strand.
ACAAGGATGGCCTTGCCCGCCTTCGCCAGTTTCAAAATCAGGTGATAGATTTCAAACTTGGTACCCACGTCGATGCCTTGGGTCGGATTATCAAAAATGAGTACGTCCGCGTTGGTTTCCAACCATCGGCCGAGAATCACCTTTTGCTGATTGCCGCCGGATAAGGAGGTGATGGGATTTTTGGGATTGTCCGCCTTGAGGGATAAGGCGTCCTTAGTGCGCAGGTATCGGGTTTTTTCCTGCTTTGGGTTGATGAGCAGCGTTTTGAGCCGCGTGTTGTAAAAGCCCATCGAGTTATTATCAATGATGCTTAAATCGTTGAGGATGCCGCGCTCTTTACGGGACCTGGGGACCATGGCGACACCTTTCGTCATAAAGCTGCGAATAGTGGGTCTCTCTACTTTTTTACCATTGATGATTAAGGTGCCTTTATGCGGGATCACGCCGAATAGCGCGTCCGCCAGCATATCCCGACCGGAGCTTTGCAGGCCTGTAAACGCGATGATTTCACCCTTGTGCAGTTGAAATGAAATGTCGGCAAAGCTATCGCCGTATAAATGATCGGCCTCCAGCGCCACCTGCTCCGTGCCATAATATTGTTTATTCGCAAAGCCGTCCTCCGCCAGAGAGCGGCCAATCATCATTTCGGTGATGAGACTTTCATTTATATCGGTAATTTTGCCGTTTCCGATCAGCCGCCCGTCCCGAAGTACGTAATACGTTTCGCATATCTCAAAAATTTCCGGCATCTTATGCGAAATGTAAATGAAGGATACGCCTTCGGCTTTTAACTGGCGCATGATAACGAACAGGTTTTCAATTTCGCGGTTGGAAAGCGCCGAGGTCGGCTCATCCATAATGATCAGATCACATTTGAAAAGCAAGGCACGCGCGATTTCCACAAGCTGTTTTTCCGCCGGCTGCAGCGTCTTGACTAGCGTCCAGGGATCGATACTAATATGCATCCGTGTAAAAACGTCCCTGGTACGTTCGGCCATTTCCTTTTTATTGAGCAACCTCCCAGGCCCACGCAGTTCCTGCGCCAGATAGAGGTTTTCAAACACATTCAAATCGTTGCAAAGGTTTAATTCCTGATGGATAAAACGGATGCCCAGCTTCATTGCCTGCAGTGCGCTGCTCATGCGCACCTTTTGCCCGTTAAGTAATATTTCGCCTGCGGTAGGGGGGAACGTTCCCGCCAGCACATTCATCAGTGATGACTTGCCCGCTCCGTTTTCGCCAAGCAAACCGACGATTTCACCCGGTTGTACTGTGAAATCCACTTGATCCACCGCGCGGACAGGCCCAAAGTCCACAATGATACCCTTCATCTGAATGAGCAACGGTGGCTTCCTCCTTTAAGGAAAGCCGGCCGGCATTACACCGGCCGGTTTCCATTACGATGTTACGACCTCTGGTTAATTTGGCTTAGTTCAGGCTGTAACGATCCGCGTATTCCTGGCTGGCTTCGTAGGCCGCAACGGTGGTCTTGTCGATTTCGATGGTCGGGATCAGGAACAGCTGGCCTTCGATCTTCTGGCCCTGGTAGGTATCGCCATTGGCCGCGGCAACTGCCAGGCGGATGGCTTCACGGATGTAGGAGGGGCTAAAGTAGTAGGTAAGCAGTTCGGGCGTCGTGATGTTTTTGAAGGTAGAGAGGGTCTCGCGACGGCCGCCGACGGAGGTGATGATCTTGAGGCTGGTCAGGGCGGTGCTGTTGCCGATGGTGGTCATGATGCCATCCACGATTTCGTCATCATGGGTGCAGATGAAGTCTAAATCCGCGATGGTGGCTGCATCAGCAGTGCTCAGCCAGTTCTCCATGAATTCCTGCGCCTTGGCGTTGGACCAATCGGTCTGGAAGGCATCGGTCACAAGTTTGAACTGATCCTTGTACGCAGAGGCATTCAGGACGTCCATCATGCCGCCGGTACGCTGCTTGGAAACGGTGGAGCTGTCGCCAATGAACAGCAGGTAGGTGAGGGTTTCGCCGGCCTTTAATTGGTCTGCGAAGTAGTTGAGCAGGTATTCGCCCATCATGTTGCCGATCTTTTCGTTGTCGCCCATGATTTCAGCGGCCATGCCTTTGAAGTTCTCAATCAGGCGATCATAGATGACCAGCGGAACGCCTGCATCCACGATGGTCTGCGCGGCGTTACGGAGCTGTTCGCCTTCCAAAGGCCAGAGCATAATGGCATCCGGGCCCCAGGCAAGGATGTCGTCAATCGCCTGGATTTGCTTGGATGCTTCGCCGCCGACGCCCATCATATAATCTTCGATGACGCCAGCCGCTTTGAGGGCCTCAGCTTCCGCGCGGGCATGAGCAACGCTCTCGCCGGTGAAGCCATGGTCTGCATCCGGGGTAACGATACCAAGCTTAATTCCGGCCGCCAACGCAGCTGTGGAGGAGAGCACCAGGATAAGCGCCAGAACCAGAGCAAGAAGTTTCTTCATAATTGTAGCCTCCCATTATATTTTTCAACATCCCGTGACGTGGGATGCGAAATTCGCCAGATACCCGTCAAAAGGTGCGGAGGATTCCCGTATGACCAGATTGTGCGGTAAAATGACCTCCTGCGGCACCTGTTGGCGCTGGATGAGCCCGCATACCAGCTCTACCGCCGTATGGCCGATTTGGTAGCAGGGCTGCACCACCGTAGTCACATAAGGGTGGAACATGGTCGTATACTCTACATCGTCAAACCCAATGACCGTCACATCGTTGGGCACCCGAAACCCCATTTCTTTCGCGCCTGCGATTGCGCCCAGCGCCAGCATGTCCGATACACAGAACAAGGCTGTGGGGCGTTTTTCCTGCGCAAGCAGCGAACGGGCAGACTTTAATCCCATCTTGAAGGTGTACCCCTGCGTAGCATAGCGGATGTAATCCTCCTCCACAGGGATACCCGCCTGCACCAGCGAGGTTTTATAGGCGTGCAGGCGCGCTGCTGTGGAGTGAAACCGGTTCTCAATGCTGATGGTACCGATACGGGTATGCCCCAAGGATAACAAGTATGCCATCACATCCTTCGTGGCTTGCTCGTTATCCACACACACGTGCGGGATTGAAAAACGGGGGTCAAACTCGGAGCACTGTACGACCGGATACTCCTTGGCATAATCGTAGATCCAATCGGCACCGAGCTCTGCCGCAAGCATGATGGCACCGTCCGCCTGATGCTTTTTCAGACGTTCCAAAATTTGCTCTTCCAGCGCCCGCTTCCCCTCCGTGTTAAATAAGAAGGAGCTATATCCATTCTCTTGAGCACCTTGGGCGATGCCCGAGATAATGTTGGCATAATAGGGGTTGGTAATGTTCGGCGTCAGAATGACGAGCGTCCTGCTTTCGTTACGGCGAAGGTTCTGGGCGATCAGGTTTGGTTCATACGCCAATGCCCGAACCGCTTCCGTCACACGAGCCGCCATTTCCGGCGCTACATTGGTTTGACCGTTTAGCACGCGGGAGACTGTTGCGATGGAAACATGGGCGCGTTTTGCCACTTCCAGCATTGTCGCCACAACAATCTTCCTCTCCGTGCGCTATACGCATGGGATAAACGGCAGTGCGCAGCACAGTCTCCAGCGAAGTCGTCAGCAAACCCTTTATTTACAACAATGTGCAAAGGCGCTTGCTATGGAATAACTACTGCTGCATCAGTAATCGTTTTCAACAATATAGCATTGGCATGTCAGTATGTCAATAGGACAATCGAAAATTTATGTAATTCTTACTGTTATTCTGAGACACGCTGAAAATTCAGTTCATTTTACGCTTGTCAGCGGAGCTTTTTTCATTGTTTAATATAAGTATTGAATAATTATAAAACGGGAATGATACTGTTATGGAGCTGTGCCAATCATCACTGGCAGCCTATAGCTCCGCAATAATCTGGCAGCATTTTTTACGCTATCCAGCATTTTGCGCGTGCCGTATTTATCTTTACCTAAAGCATGTATGTGACGCGGTAATGGTGCTTCTCTCCAGCGCAACCTAAAATGCAATTTTCAAAAATCGTCCTGTTGATTCCGGCAGACAGCCCATCTTTTTTAAGATGCATACCTTATTAACGTTTGCTTGCGCCCATTCGGAAGCAGTGCATATTCCGCATGCCGGAAACCATATCAACAAAAACGGTGCCGAAAATTTCACAGAATGATTGCTGCGTATGCCGGTGTGCTGCCACGCTGTCCGAAGAAGGATCGCCAAAAGCCATTTTAACTGACAGCAAACATGGAAGGGATTGTTCAATCAGGAATTCCCCGGGCAGAAAAGATTGATTTTACAGCCCAGCGGACATCGACGAACTCGTTGACAATGCATCCGGGTTCGATTATGATGGAGCCAGAAACGGATTCCTGTCGGGAAGCGCCTCCTTCCTCCCAAGGCTTTCCGGCGTTTCAACCCCAATGGAAGAGAGGATTTTTGTATGCTCTATACGATTCATGCCCTGCCGGAGAAAACGGGGCTGTTTTTGCATATCGATACGGAATTTACAGATGTGCCCGTGCACATGAGCCTATTGGAGGAGCTGTCCATGAACTGCTTTCCCTGGGATACGACGCACTATTGTCCGGAAAGTCACGCGCGGATTGGCTGGACGCACGACGGGCTGCATGTGCTGATGTACAGCCGAGAGCCCCGCATCCGCGCGGAAGAGAAGCGCATAGGCGGCGAGGTATACAAGGACAGCTGTCTTGAGTTCTTTATTGGCAAGGCGGATCAGCCAATCTACTTCAACTTTGAGTGTAACCCCATTGGCGTAATGCACATCGGCATGGGAACCAGCCGAGAGGATCGGCGGGTGTTGGACGCTTATCCGGCGGGGATGCGCGTGGCAACGAGCCTCCATCGAGGTGCATGGTGGGCGGTGGAGTACGTATTACCGGCCGACTTTTTGTGGAATGAGGGGAAAATCACCCTGAAAGATGGTGTGAAACTGCGTGGAAATGTATACAAGTGTGGCGATGCGAGCGCATCCCCTCATTATGGCGTATGGAACCCCATTGTCTGGCCTAAACCGGATTTTCACCGGCCGGAGTTCTTTGGGGGAATGATTTTGAAGGAAAACAAGGCTTGAGCAGGGCTTATCTGCCGCATAATTCTATTCGGTTGGCGGAAGGTAAAAGCCTTGCGCTAAGCAGAGCGTACGGCTTATAACCCTGCCTTTTTGCGCATCGCCTGCGCGCGCTCATCGGAAATAGCATGATCGCTGTACCGCGCTTCATCGTATAGCGCCGCCAGTTCCATAGCGTTTTCCGGGGTTAGCCCCATGCCGCCGTTTGCCAGCGTTTCCTGTACGGTCAGGGCGGGATCACTTTGCTTGGAGCGCAACAAAAGCAGGGCATAGATTCGCCGTACCGCTTCCCGGGCCGTCAGCTGATCCCAGGGCACAATGCGGGCCCGGCGCCTGTATTGCTCCCATTTTTGTTTCACAGTGTTTTGGACATCACGCCAGACAAGGAGCGTTTCGGAGCTGTCCTCATAGTCGTCGCCGATCTTTTTGGAATACGCCTGCAAACGTTTCCATACCTTACGAATCAATTTGCGAAGCATCTTGCCGATTTGATACAGCACAATGATGGCAAGCGCCGCCAGAAGGATGACCGCCACTACGATGGCGATTTTTTCCATGATCTGCGCAAACGTGCCGGGTTCGGCGGCTTCAGCGCCCATATCAAGGCTGGCGCTATCGGCTGCGCCATCCCCAGGCGGTAATGAGCTCGTTGGAAAAAGGCTGGCGATGAACATCATCACCACAACTGCGGCTCGCGCCAGCCACAACGCCGCGTCTTTTACTGCCGCCTTGACGGCGTCAAAGTTGGCGATGGGAATGGCGATCAGGCAGCACAGGGTAAGCAAGCGGCGATTGTACCTAAATAGACCGGCAGCTTTGTCCGCGTCCGCAGTACTTAATAGTGTAAGCCGGTTGAAATAGAAAACGCTCATGACCAGATAAACGCTGAAAAACAAGGACATTACAACCTTTACGCCTGTAAAGGCATCCCATTGCGCAAGTGCCAGCCCGGCCAAATACAGTCCAATTCCTATGCTGATTTGAGAGGCTGTCCATTCCATATGCGATGGGCGGGACATGGCAGGCATGAGCAGGAGCATCGTTAGCAGGGTGGAAAGAAAGGTCATAAGTTGCACAGCGTGAGCGGGCAAAAACAACAACGCATGTTCGGAAGCCGTCAGCACAACCGCCAGCGCAAACAGCGGCTTACGCCACTTGCTGTGTATACAGCCAACGCCATATGTCAGTACCACGGCTGAAAGCGGCAAAAGCATTGTCGCCCTTAGTTGCGATGGCATCAATGCTGTGCCGAGCAATAGATACAGCGGTGTCAGGCCCAGATACAGGAGCACGGCGGCATTTAGCTTGGGCAGCAAAAAGCGCCACGGAAAAGGACGATTCATGCTACCCCTCCCTGCTCGCCGGGCTGACCGCGATCAATCAGCTGTAGCGTTACCGTGTTGCCGCGCAGGCGCAGCGCCTGCATGCGCCGTTCGAGTAGCTCGCTGTTATACACCGATAAAAGCAGCATATCCATGCCCGTATAAGCACAAAGGTTGTCCAGAAGGGCCAGAATGGTTTGCGTGTGCTGGATGCTTAGATGCGCCAGCGCGGAAAGCAGCTCCGTATCGCGCGTGCCCGATCGCGATGGCGCAAGGATTGCGGGTTCGTTTCCCTTATCCAGCGGAATGTTGGCGGCAAAACCAGCGTCAACCCCATACTGAAGCGCATTCACGCACAGGCTTGCGGTGATGGAAATCATGTGTTCCACCACATCCTGCTCATATTCCATCAGGTCACCCCATTGATGCTCGGACATCTGCGCGTTGATGACGATCATCATTTTGGGAGCGGCTGTCTGATCGTGAACCTTCACCTGCAATTCGCCTGTGCGGGCGGTGGCGCGCCAATGGATGTCGCCCGGATCATCGCCCGGGGCATAGGGGCGCATGCCGCTGATCCAAATCGGGTCGGGCATAATCCACCGCTTGACGATCAAATCCCCCTGCCAGCGCGAGGAAGGAACCGGAAGTTCGCTCGTGTCCAGCAGCTGCGGATATACCTCAATCGCCGCGCCCGTATCCAACTGACGCACGGGCGCACTCATGCCCAACAGATCCCCCGCAACCAGCGACACCGAGCCTGCCTGGTAGTAACCGCGTTTAGCGAGGTAGATGGTGTGTTTTCGGGTAATTTGATGATAGGGTTTCAGGTAAAAGACGCTTTTATGGTAGCGGTCACCCGATATCTCGTTTTCCGTGTCGGCATGAAACCGCAGGTTGGGAGAAATGCGGGATTCGGCTTTCACCCACGGCACAGGCAGGATTTTGCGGTTTTGAATCACCTCAACCATGTTGACCGTTTCCCCCGCAAAGGCGGAAAGCCGGGAGAATCGCCGCGTATAGCTGAGTTTCCGGAAGGCAAACCAATGGACCAGCTTACTCTGCACAATGAAAAGCAAAACCAGCACAACCAGCAACAGGAAGCCGTTCATCTGCGGGGTTCCTCCGTGGGTACAGGCACGCTTTTCAGCGTTTCCTGAATGATCTCCTGCGCCATACCACCCTTGCCGTACATACCCCGTACGATTACGCGGTGGGTGAGTACGGGAATGGCTAACGCCTTGATATCGTCAGGCGTCACAAAATCACGGCCGCAGATCAGCGCCAAAGCCTGGGATGCCCGCATCAGCGCCAGCATGCCGCGCGGGCTTACGCCCAGCTGCACCTGTTCAAACGCGCGCGTTTTTTCGCAGAGAGCGGCGATATAGCCAAGCACAGGTTCCGATACGGTCACCCTGGGGCACATCGACTGCGCCTCTATCAGCTCGTCGCGGGTCACAACCGCCTGTAAGGTGGCAATCGGATCATCCGCCAGAAAGCGGCTCAAAATGGAAACGGATTCTTTGCCCGTGGGGTAGCCCATGTGCAGCCGGACGATAAAACGGTCCAGCTGCGCTTCCGGCAGGGCAAAAGTACCTTGAATCTCGACCGGGTTTTGCGTAGCGATGACTAAGAAAGGAGCATCTAACGTTCGCGTTACGCCGCTGTCGGTTACCTGCCGTTCCTCCATGCACTCCAACAATGCCGATTGGGTGCGCGGCGTGGCGCGGTTGATCTCATCGGCCAGGAGAATGTTGGTAAATACGGGGCCGGCTCTGAACGCAAACTCCCCGGTAGCAGGCTGGTAGACGCTGATGCCCGTAATGTCTGAGGGCATCAGGTCGGGTGTAAACTGAATCCGTGCAAAGTTGCAGTCCACCGACTTTGCCAGACTCCGCGCCAGCACCGTTTTGCCCGTTCCGGGCACGTCCTCCAACAGTACGTGCCCTTTGGCGATCAGCGCGGCAAGCAGGATTTGAATCACGTCCTGCTTTCCGATGATGACCTTCGCGATATTCTGGCGGATTTTCTCGGCGAACTGGGCAACGTCTTTAGTTTGCATGCAATCACGCTTTCTTTTTCTCTTTACACTATCATAGCATAAATCGACGCATCTGCTATAAGGAATTACTGCTCTTAAGAATAAACAATACTCCACATACAATAATGGCATCCTTCAAGAACGGCGGTGAGCGAAATGAAACGGGAAACGGCTGTTTGCGCAGCCATCCTTGCGATAAAGCATAGAGCAACAAGCATTGTATATGATCAATTATGGTTCGTTTCGGGTTCTCCGATAGCCTTTGCAGGCGGAGGGGGAATTCCCTTTCCCACCTGCCGTCTCTCCGCATAGCAAAAGACCGTTGATACTTGCCATATCAACAGTCTGCTCCTTGAAACCCAAGGGTTATCTCTATCCGTTCCAGGGCTATCGCGTCCTGAGTGCGCGGATGTTTTATGAATCCGTGCCATTTTCCATGTTCAGCGGTTGCTCGGGGTTAGGGTACGCTTTCGTGTTCAGCCCCTGCTGGGCCAGAATGCCGACGTTGTTGCCCCATTCCTGAGTGCCGTCGCGTTCCTCGATGCAGGGAATAAACGCATCGACCGCCTCCGGGTCAAACTGCGTGCCGCTGCAGCGGCGCAACTCGCGGATGGCCTGCCGGTACGACTTAATCGCCTGGTAGGGCCTAAGCGACGTCATGGCGTCAAAGGCATCCGCCACTGTCAATAGCCTTGCCAGGTAATGGATCTCGTCGCCCTTCAGGCCCTGGGGGTACCCTTTGCCGTCGTAACGCTCGTGGTGCTGCAAAATAATCGGCTTGATTTCTTCCATCGCTTCGTTGTTCTTGATAATGTCCACCGCGTACTGCGGATGGTTTTTCAGTATGTTCCATTCTTCTGGGGTCAGGGGATCGGTCTTAATGAGGATCTCCTCGGGGATGTTGATCTTGCCGATGTCGTGCAGGTAGGCCGAATACACCAGCTTGCGTTTCTCGTTGGTGTCCAGCTCAAGCCTATCCGCCAGCAGGTTACAGAAGAACACGACGCGTTCCACATGCCGGTAGGTGTATTTATCCTTGGCGTTGATCACGGCGATCAGCGTCTTGATCTGTGTGATCACCTCGGGCGCGAAATCAAATTCGTCCAAAATGGAGAAATAGGCTTCCACGCGGTTCTTGCACAGGAACTTGGCGCGGTAGCAGGCGTCATCCGCACTTTTAATCAGTTCCGAAGCCGTTTTTACCCTGCCCGGGAAGGACGATACGCCCACGGACACCGTCATGTTTCCGCCCGGCAGGTTCTCCTGACCGTCGAAAGGATGTTCCTGCACAGCCCGGCGTAACTTCTCGGCTTCCGCAATCGCCTGCTCCTCCTCGTGGTTTTTCAGGATCACCACGAACTCCTCGCCGCCGTAGCGCGCGATGAAGGTATCCTTGGGGAAAGTCGCCTTCATAATCAGCGCGATGGAGCGCAGCACGTCGTCGCCCTTCTGGTGGCCGTACAAATCGTTGTAATATTTAAAGTTGTCGATGTCGATGAATAACAGGGACACGGGAATGTGCTTTTCGGCGGCTTGTTGCGTCTGCGCGGTCAGGTATTCGTAAAAATACCGGTGATTGTACAATTCCGTTAGCCCGTCGAAATTGGCAATATCCCGGAGATACTGGATGTGTTTTTTGCGGATATTATCGTAATAACCCACCGTCCAGGAAACGATCATAAACACACAGGTCAAGACGATATCGCTTTCAAAATAGCTGTTTACGCTGCCTTTGGGGCCGTAAAATAAATCCACGCCTAAAACAATGAATGATGAAAGACCCGCGACGGTCAGGCTTATTTTCTGACTGCATTCGATACTGGTAAACAAAATGACAAAAACAAACAGAAATTTATAATTGCTTTGGTAGGAGCCGGTCATAAGAACCGACGCCAGCGAGATCGACATGGAGATGAGCGGGTCGATCAACTTGCTGGTAATGGCCTGGTTAACAATTTTGGATTGCAGAAATATCCACAGCGAATAGACTGCCAGAATGATCAACAAAATGGAAATCGTTAGGATGCCGTGCGTAATATACAGCAGAAAACCGGGCATTTTGGAATAGTATTGTAAAAAGGCGATCGCAGGAAAAGCGAGCGATGCAATTTTGATAATATTCAGAATTTGTTGAATCTGGATTTTATTATCATTATCCATAGAAAGTCACACCGCTTTCCTTCATCTCCTGATCTTGGGCGAAGATGGGAGGCGACGAATCGCCTCCCACTGCGCACTCCTTACTCGTTACGGAGAGACGCGGGCTCCTCGGGCTGATAGAAGAACCAGTAGCAGGCCGAGGTGGCTACCAGCGCCGCAACTACGGTGCCGATAGCGGCGAGAACGCCATAGAATTTCTTCATCAATCAGGACTCCTTTCTGAAGTATTTAGGTAGATCATTCAACTTATTCAGCAGAATGGCACCTAGCGGTGTAAGGGTGAGAGCCTGCCAGGATGTACCTAACAGAAGGCTGATCCCGTAGGAGCGGAATATCGGCACCCGGGCAGCAAAGAAAAAGAAGAGGATTTGCAGGGCAAAATAGATCGCAACAATGATAAAACTGCCTTTGCGCATCCGCTGGATTTTCTTTTCGCTTTTTATCGGCTTGTTGGGAGAGTCAACAGGTACATACCGGAAAGCGATCCAGAAAGCCAGTCCGTAGCACACAGCCACTGCCGCGAGCATCATGGCGGGTTGATAGGCCGGTGCGAGCAACCGGGATACCCATGCCGCCAGCGTACAGTATACCACACTCACTATCGTGCAGAAATCTGCGTCGTATGCGTGCGCCCCGCCGCTATACTTGCGCAGGATGCTTAC
>JAJFVI010000306.1 GCA_021371895.1 Eubacteriales bacterium
CGCTGCCATGAGGGCCTAGACCGTCCTGCAGTCCAGTACCGTTGCCGCCGCCGCGATGCTGTTCAGTCCCCATATCGCTGTCTGCCTCGGTAAGAACGTCGATTGCTCCGTCTTCCGTCGTTTGCGCCTGCCCAACCTGCGCGGGTGCGGCGGAAGAGATGCTTACGCCTAAATTGGCAATCCAGTTAAGAAAAGCGGTAGACGTAACGCTGTACGCGCCAAACGCCAGCACCGCGACGCTCAGAACGACCGCAAGCGTCTGGCGCAGCGCGGCGGGGAACTTACGTAAAAAGCCCATTCGCTGACGAATCCAACCCATGTGCAGCCCTGTATGAATCCCGGTCAGCACCAGTGCGAAAGCGCTGATGCCATAATGCCAAATCTTCACATTCGCTTTTGCATCCGCACCGATGTTGGGAAACACAACCTTGCTGATCAGGATGCCCGAGACAAGGATGAACGTAAAACTGGCCAGCAGCAGGAGATCCAGCACCCAGAACAACTTCTGGCGCAAGGGGGTACGGCGCGAGAAAAGCCCAATCGTTACAGCTTCTATCCATTTGAAGTTGAGAAGTTTGTGGATGATGAACAAGCCGCAAAGCGCCAGACCGCCGATTTCGTGAAACGGGAGGCCACCAAGTACTCGCTTGCTGTACATCAATGCCAGCAGAATGGCCATAATGATGTCCAGCAGCAACTTCCAACCGGTCTTGCGAAAAAACTTCATCGCTCGTACCTCCGCGGATTTCATGATTGCAGAATTGACCTTACCGAATACAACTGACGCCTGTGTGAAGGCCGAAGGAACAACCGGGGAAAATCACGCGGAAGTTTCGGATGGAGAAACGGACGCATCGTTATAGCATAACTTTTCAGCGCGACCAAACGACGTTTAATTTATCCAACAATTCCTGCAGTGAAACGGTCAGGGCTTTGCTTTCTTCCGGCCAATAGGTTCGGGCGAGGGGAAAGGTCAGCGCTTCGTCCGTAATGGTCACATACGCCGGCACGTCGCCGGCATGATCGCTTAAAAGAGCCTTAACCTGTTCGTAATATGGTTTGCGCGTTGGCAGGATGAGCATTAGTTTGCACTCCGCCTTGCCGGCAAGCTGCGCATCGGTCATTGGCTCTTCGGGTACCTGCTCTGCCGGAGGCTGCTGGGCAGGAAGGGAGGCAGGAGCATCCGGCAGCAGCCGGGGCGCGCCGTTAAACAGGGCGATGTCCACTTCCCTTTCTTCTCCAGCGCTGGGATAACCGCACATCATGCTCGCGTTGGCGTCGGACAGGCGAGCGAACGGGTTGCCCGGGTCGTGCTTCCAGCCCGGCGCGGCAGGGGATGCGTCCGCCGCTTCCCAATCCTCGTCCACAGCGACTATTTGCGTCGGCTGCCGAAACTGCGCTTGCATCTGTGCCTGCCGCGCTGTCTGCGGGGTCAGCAGCTGTACGGCGTCCACCAACAGCTTTGCGTCCTCATCCTCGCGGAATGACAGTTTGCCGGTAAGAACCACCAGATTATCCGCCGCCAGCAAGCCGACGAACTTATCGTAGATTTTCGGGAATACCAGCCCCTCGATCTGCCCGGTCAGATCTTCCAGCGTTACGATGCCCATCATGGCGCCCTTTTTGGTGATGCGCCCCTTTGCCAGCGCGAGGATGCCCGCCATGACGGCGGAATCGCCGTCGTGGTCGAGGCCATGGTTCTCGTTTTCGGTCATGCTCTGCACGTCCGATACCGTTGTGAAGCCGGTTTGCAGTAACTCCGCCACTTCGTCCAAAGGATGGCCGCTGATGTACACGCCGGTGATCTCATTATCCATGTTAAGCAGCGCCTTGCGGCTGTGTTCGGGCATTTGCGGCACGTCCGCGTGCGTCGGTTTCGTGGTGGCGCTCATCATATCGAACAGGCTCACCTGTCCGGCCAGGTTGTTTTTCCGCTTCTGGGCGGCTTCGTCCATCACGCGCTCGTACACGCTTAAGAGTTGAGCACGGTTATAGGCGCCGAAATCGAACGCACCTGCCTTGATGAGGCTCTCTACCACGCGCTTGTTGATGGCTTCCGCGGGCACCCGGTCGGCAAAATCGAACAGGTCGCGGTAGAGGCCGTTCGCGCGCGCCTGCACAATGGCATCCACCGCGCCGTAGCCCACGTTTTTTACCGCACCCATCCCAAAACGGATACCGGGCTTGCCCTGCGCATCCGCTCCGACGGTGAATTTCCAGCCGCTGCGGTTGACATCCGGCGGGAGCACGGGGATGCCCTTGCTTCGGCAGTACTGCACATATCCGGCAATCTTGCCTGTATTGTCCAGAACGCTGTTCATAATGGCGGCCATAAACTGCACCGGATAATGACGCTTCAGCCACCCCGTCTGCGCGGCTACCACGGCGTAGGCCGCCGCGTGGCTCTTGTTGAAAGCGTAGCTGGCGAAAGCCGTCATATCGTCAAAAAGCTGCTCCGCTACTTTTTCGGGTACGCCGCGGCGCACGCAGCCATCTACCAGCACGTTATTATTTTCGTCGGTCATACCGTGCACGAAATACGCGCGTTCCTGCGCCATCACTTCTTTTTTCTTCTTGCTCATGGCACGCCGCACCAGATCGCTGCGCCCGTAGGAATAACCGGCCAGATCGCGTACGATCTGCATCACCTGCTCCTGGTAGACCATGCAGCCGTAGGTAACGTCCAGTATGGGCTTGAGCAGCGGCGTTGGGTAGCGCACCGAGGCGGGGTCGTGCTTGCCCGCGATATAGCGCGGGATGCTCTCCATGGGGCCGGGGCGGTACAAAGAAATCGCCGCGATAATATCCTCGAAGCTTTCCGGCTTCATATTCTGTAAAAACGCGCGCATTCCGCCGCTTTCCAACTGGAAAACGCCGTCGGTATCGCCGGAAGCAATCATCTCGTATACTTGGGAGTCGTCCAGCGGGATGGCCCCGGGCTTCATTTCCACACCGACATCGCGCATCAGATCCAGCGCATCGCGGATGACGGTAAGGGTTCGCAGACCCAGAAAATCCATTTTCAGCAGCCCCAGATGCTCCAGCGTACCCATGGGGTACTGGGTGGTCACGACCTCGTCGTTCACCTGCAGGGGTACGTATTCCGTAATCGGCTTTGCGGTAATCAGCACGCCCGCGGCGTGGGTGCTGGCGTGACGGGGCATTCCTTCCAGTGCCATGCTCATTTCGATCAGCTGCGCAACGGCGGGATCGGTATTCACCATTTCGCTTAGCTGCGGGCTGATCTGCACGGCCTTTTCCAGCGTCATATCCAGCGAGAAGGGAATGGCCTTGGCTACCTGATCGACCGCCGCGTAGCTCATGCCCAGCACCCGACCCACGTCCCGCACGACGGCCTTGGCCTTCATGGTGCCAAAGGTGATGATCTGCGCTACGTGGTCGGCCCCGTACTTGCGGGTAACGTAATCGATAACCTCCTGGCGGCGCTCGTAGCAGAAATCCACGTCGATATCCGGCATGCTGATGCGTTCGGGGTTCAGAAAGCGCTCGAACAGCAGGTTGTACTTGAGCGGATCCAACATCGTAATAGGGAGCGTGTACGCGACAATGCTTCCCGCGCCGCTGCCGCGGCCGGGGCCGACCATGATGCCGTTGCGTTTGGCGTAGTCGATAAAATCCCAGACAATCAGAAAATAGTCCACAAACCCCATCTGGTCGATCACATCCAGCTCGAAGGTCAGGCGGCGTCGGGGTTCGCTGTTCGGGTCGTCCGCCTGGGCGGGATAGCTTTCGCGCATCCCCTCCATGCAAAGGCGGGTGAGCATCTTAAGCGGCGTTTCGCTCGTTTCGATGGGGTAATTGGGCAGGTGCCGGGCGGAAAAATCAAATTCGACGTCGCAGCGCGCAGCGATCTCCGCGGAGCGCGCGATTGCGTCGGGCAGAGAGGGAAAGAGCGCAAGCATCTCGGCTTCGCTCTTTACGTACAGTTCTTCGGTATCCATACGCATGCGCGTTTCATCCTGCAGGGTTTTGCCGGTTTGCACGCACATGAGCACTTCCTGTGCGGGGGCGTCCTTGCGCTGGAGGTAATGGCAGTCGTTGGTGGCGACCAGCGGGATGCCCGTCTCCCGCGATAGGGCAATCAATTCCGGAAGCACCTGCTTTTCCTCGGGAATGCCGTGATCCATGATTTCAATGAAATAATTGTCTTTGCCAAAGATACGCCGCATATCCAGCGCATAGGCGCGCGCTTCCTCACGGCGGCCCTGCAAAAGCAGCTTGGGCAGATCGCCGCTTAAGCACGCGCTCAGGCAGATCAGGCCCTCCGCGTGTTCCTCCAGCAGCTTGTAATCCAGCCGGGGACGGTAGTAAAAGCCTTCGGTAAAGCCGGCGCTGACAAGTTTGGTTAAATTCCGATACCCCGTCTGGTTTTCGCAAAGCAGAATCAGGTGGCTGTATTCGCGGCTGACGTAAGTCTTGTCGAAACGGTCGGGGCAGATATAGACTTCGCAGCCGATGATCGGGTGGATGCCCGCTTCTTTGCAGGCACTATAAAAATCAACCGCGCCGTACATGACGCCGTGGTCGGTGACCGCACAATAGTGAAGTTCCAGTTCCTTCAGCCGCGCGACCAGCGGCTTGATGCGGCATGCGCCATCCAGCAGGCTGAACTCGGTGTGCAGATGCAAGTGGGCAAAGGCCATAGATGCCTCCTGTGTCGGATAAAGTACAGGCGAAAAAAGTTCGCTCGCTTGCTTTTGAGTATACCCCAAAAGCTTCCCGGGTTCAAGCCCGGCTTGCCGCGGGCACGCCCCTGTGCTATACTGATACAAGGATTTTGGGGCGAAGGGCGGAGGGTATATGGCGTTGTTCGACACGGATAAAGCGGGCCTTTTATGGGATGCCGTTTCACTGCCCAACGCGTTTATCTGCGAATATATGCCCGCCGCGCCTGAGGGCTACGTGAAGGTTTATCTGTACGGATTGATGGTCGCCCGATTTCCGGCGGCGGCGGACGGGCTGACACCCGAGGCGTTGGCCAAGGAACTGGGCATGGAGACGAACGATGTTTTGGCCGCCCTGCAGTATTGGGAGCGCTGCCGTCTGGTGACCCGTACGCAGGATCACCCCCCGCGTTACGCGTACTTAAACGTTCAGCAGGCAATGACGGTGCGGCAGGCCGTGCCTGTGGACGAGAAGGACGCGCAGTTCGCCCAGGCAATCTACGCCATTTTCGGCAACCGGCGTGCCATCCACGGCGGCGAGCTGGTGCTTTGCTACGAATGGGTGGAGCAACTTGGCCTGCCGCGCGAGGTGGTGCTGGAGATGGTGCAGCATCTGGTGAGCACCAACGGGGTCAACTTCGATTTCAAGTCGGCACAGAAGTTCGCCATGGAACTGGTAGATCACGGCATCGTCACCATGGAAGCCGCCGAGAAGTTTTTCGCCCGCAGCCTGCCCGCATGGACGGGCGCCAGAAGCGTACTGCACCGCATCAGCCGCTTCCGGGAGCCTACGATCGACGAGATCGATATGTTCCTGAAATGGACGAAGGAATGGGGATTCACTCTCAAGGCAATCGATAAGGCCTGTGCTGAAATGAAGGGCATCAGCGACCCGAACTTTAAATATCTGGACAAGGTGCTGCAGGGCGTGCGCGAGCGTAGCGAACGAACACAAACCTCAGCCGATCAACTGGAAAAGCAGCTGACCCGCGAGAAGGACGAAGCCGACCTGATCCGCGAGGCGCTGCGCGCGGCCGGTCTTTCCGCAAACGCCAACCAGGATACGGTGCGCGAAGTGTATCGCAACATGCGTTCCAAGCTCCCGCATGAGACCATCCTCCTGGCCGCCAGGGAAATATGCCGGACGAAAAAAACACAGTCGCTGGATAAGCTGGAAGAGCTTGTGGACGCCTGGAGTGAAAAGGGGCTTACGACGCCTGACGAGGTTGAAACGCACCTCGCGCGCGTTAAAGAGCAGAACGTTTTCCTGCGCGAACTGTTTTCTCAGATGGGATGGGGGAAGATCACTACCCCCAGGGATCGGGATCTGCTTGCCAAATGGCGCGGGGAATGGGGTTTTTCCGACGAATTGCTCAGGATAGTCGCAGGATTTTCCATCGGAAAGAATGCGCCTATGGCGTTTATGGATAAAGTACTGGAGCGGTATCAGGCCGAGGGGATTACTTCGGCGGCTGCCGCTGAAGCGGACCATGTGAAGCGCCAGGAGGCTTACCAGCAAAAAGACTTTACCGCCAAACCCGGAAAAACGGTGATTGAGCAGCGTTATAAACAGCGGGATTACGACCCGGCGCAGTTTAGCGGCTTGACACCCAAGGAAATCGAGGAGGCACTGCGTTATGACACGTGAGCAACTCACCCTGCAACTGCAACAGGAATATGCGGCTCGGCGCGAGGAAAACCTGCGTGCCTACGACGAAAAGGTAGACGCTGCTTGCGAACGCTGCCCCGGGCTGCGCACGCTGATCAACGCCCGGCATACAACGATGATACACGGCCTGCACGATGCCATGTATCCGGATACGCCCCGCAACCCGCATGCCAACGAAGGCCTTACCGCGAAGCTGAAGGAATACAGCGAGAAAATCACCGCGACGCTAACCGCCAACGGTTTGGAGAAGAACGCGCTGGCACCGATATACACTTGCCCTGTCTGCCACGACGAAGGTTATGTATACGCGCCTTCCCGCAAGATGTGCGCATGCTTTGATACCGAACTCAACCGCAGGGTTTTGGACGAACTGGGCTTACAAAAGGAAAGCACCTTCGAAAGTTTCCGCGAGGACTGCTTCAGCGACGAAGCAATCGTGGGGAAACTGAGCCAGCGCGTACAGATGCGCTTAAACCGTGATATCT
This sequence comes from Eubacteriales bacterium, assembly GCA_021371895.1. Classification (GTDB taxonomy): domain Bacteria; phylum Bacillota; class Clostridia; order Christensenellales; family Aristaeellaceae; genus CAXXOK01. The sequence goes on from JAJFVI010000306.1 coordinate 6,840, forward strand.
GCGAGCGCTATGCCGACCAATACCCGGATACCGAGGTACGGGATCTGCTCTTCACCGGTCAGAGCGGGCTTGGAAAAACGTTTCTTATGCAAGCCATCGCTCATCGGGTATCAAAACGCGGCTACGG
>JAJFVI010000335.1 GCA_021371895.1 Eubacteriales bacterium
TTCCCAGCGCCTGACCGACATCCTGCAGAAGCTGACGGAGATGATCGGCGCGGTGGTGCTCAACATTTCCCACCAGGATTACGAGCCGCAGGGCGCGAGCGTCACCTGCCTGATTGCCGAGCAAAGCATGGTTAGCAAGCGTGCAGGCGAAACGCTGGTCGGGCATCTGGATAAAAGCCACGTGACCGTGCATACCTACCCCGAATATCACCCGGAAACGTCCATCGCCACCTTCCGGGTGGATATCGACGTGGCTACGTGCGGGGAAATTACGCCGCTTTCCACGCTTGATTTTTTGCTGGGGAGCTTCGACTCGGACATTATCACGCTGGATTACCGTGTGCGCGGTTTCACACGCGATGTGCGCGGCCGCAAGCTGTTTATGGATCACCGCATTACCTCCATACAGGATTACATCAATCAGAAAATGCTGGAAAAGTACGACGCGGTCGACATTAACGTTTACCAGGCGAACATTTTTCACACCAAGATGCTGATTAAGGATATGGAACTGCAAAACTATCTGTTCAACGCCGACGCGTACGAAATTAAACCGCAGGTTCGCCTGAGCATTGCCAACGCCCTGCGTCGCGAAATGCTGGAGATTTTCAGCGGCACGAACATTTTTCAGGAGGAGGACCGTTGATGGATCAGACAAGGGCGCCGCTTTACGACGCGCTGGAAGCCGTGCGCAGCGCGCGCATCGTGCCCTTCGACGTACCCGGGCACAAGCGCGGCCGGGGCAACAAGCCGCTTACGGAGTTTCTGGGGGAGCGCTGCCTGAGCGTGGATGTGAACTCCATGAAGCCGCTGGATAACCTGTGTCACCCCGTCGGCGTGATCCGGGAGGCGGAGATGTTGGCCGCCGACGCGTTTGGCGCGGCCCACGCCTTCTTCATGGTGGGAGGCACCACTTCCGCCGTGCAGGCCATGATCCTTTCCACGCTGAAAGCGGGCGATAAGATCATCCTGCCCCGCAACGTGCACCAGAGCGTGATTAACGCTATGGTGCTTTGCGGCGCGATTCCCGTATACGTCAACCCCGAAACCGACAAACGGCTGGGCATTGCGCTGGGCATGTCGGTCGCGTCGGTGGAGCTTGCCATAACGCAGAACGCGGACGCGAAAGCAGTGCTGGTCAACAACCCAACGTATTACGGCGTCTGCTCGGATATTGGGCGGATTACGGCGCTTGCGCACCGCAGTGGCATGCGTCTCCTCGCGGACGAGGCGCACGGCACGCATTTTTATTTCGGCAAGTCGATGCCGATTGCCGCCATGGCGGCCGGCGCGGATATGGCGGCTGTGAGCCTGCATAAATCGGGCGGGTCGCTTACGCAAAGCTCCATTTTGCTTTGCGGCGGTCAGGTCAATGCCGATTACGTGCGCCAGATTATCAACCTGGTGCAAACCACCAGCGCCAGCTACCTGCTGATGTCCAGTCTGGATATTTCGCGCCGCAACCTGGCGCTGCACGGTGTGGAACTGTTTGAGAAAGTGGTGCGCTTTGCCCGATACGCGCGTGAAGAGATCAACCAACTGGGAGATTATTACGCCTTCGCGGGGGAACTGGTCAATGGCGACAGCGTTTTCGCCTTCGACGAAACCAAGCTTTCCGTAAACACGCTGGATATCGGGCTGGCCGGTATCGAAGTGTTCGATCTGCTGCGCGACAAGTACGATATTCAAACGGAATTCGGCGATCTTGGCAATTTCCTCGCCTATCTCTCCGTAGGGGATAAAACTAAA
>JAJFVI010000341.1 GCA_021371895.1 Eubacteriales bacterium
TGGGCTGGCATGAGGAAGCGCTGGGCAAAAACGCCGTCGCAGGCGGTTTTCAGGGGCAGCGCAACTGGACGGATTGGCTGCCCAACGCGGATTTTACCGAGAGCATCCTGGCAAGCACCTTCGACTGGAACGGCCCCAAAGCCCCCACGCCCTTCGCCACCGAGAATGACACCCTAAACGGCGTCGCGATGATGCTGGGTTCCCTCGTATCCAATACAGCGCCCTGTTTTCACGACGTGCGCACCTACTGGAGCCCAGCGGCTGTACAGCGTGTAACCGGCTGGGAGCCTGAGGGCAAGGCGGAGCACGGGTTTATCCACCTCATCAACAGCGGCGCGACCGCGCTGGATTGCACCGGGGCCTGCCGTGACCACCAAGGCGAAGCGGTGATGAAGCCCTTCTGGGAGATGACCCAGACGGATGTGGACGCCTGCCTGCAGGCGACCGACTGGTGCCGCGCCAACTACGAATACTTCCGCGGCGGCGGATTTTCCAGCCACTTCAAAACCCAGGCTGAAATGCCCGTCACCATGCTGCGCGTAAACATTGTAGATGGTGTGGGCCCGGTGATGCAGATCGCCGAAGGTTCCACCATCGTGCTGCCGGACGCGGTGCATCAGGCACTGGACGAGCGCACCGACCGCACCTGGCCGACCACATGGTTTGCCCCCCGGCTGACCGGCGAGGGCGCGTTTATGGACGTTTATAGCGTTATGGCCAACTGGGGCGCCAACCACGGCGTAACGGTGTACGGCCACGTGGGCGCGGAATTGCTTACGCTGTGCGCCATGCTGCGCATCCCCGTAAACATGCACAACGTGCCCCCGGAGCAGGTGTATCGCCCGCACAGCTGGGCCGCGTTCGGCACGATGGACACGCAGGCGGCGGATTACGCGGCCTGCAAGCATTACGGCCCGCTGTACGGCTGAACGCAGGGGTACATTGATTGTTTTGGGGAGGCAGACCGATATGACGGACGAGCAGCTGCGAAATCAACAGGAAATCCTTGCAAACCTGGAACGCGTCATCGCACAGGGGCCTTATACGGATACGTGGGAATCCCTGTGCCGGTTTGAAGCTCCGCAGTGGTACCGGGACGCGAAATTCGGCGTTTTCATCCATTGGGGTGTGTTTTCCGTACCCGCCTTCGCCAACGAATGGTATTCGCGCAACATGTACCAGAAGGGTTCGCCGGAATACGAGCACCATGTGAAAACCTATGGGCCCTTGTCCTCGTTCGGATACAAGGATTTTATCCCGCTGTTCAGGGGGGAAAAGTTTGACGCCGAGGAATGGGTTACTCTGTTTGAGGCGGCAGGTGCGAAATACATGATGCCCGTCGCGGAACACCACGACGGATTCCAGATGTACCAAAGCGGGCTTTCCGACTGGAACGCGGCTAATATGGGCCCCAAGCGGGATGTACTGGGCGAGCTCAAAGGCGCCGCCGCGCGCCATAATCTGGAATTCTGCGCCTCCGACCACCGCGCGGAACACTGCTGGTTTTTCAACGGCAGTCTTGAAACAGAATCCGACGTACCCGCCAACCCTGATTTCTACGACGTGCCCCTACCCTTTGTAAACACGGAACACGATATGCACGACCTGTACGCGCCCGTACCGCCCAAAGCGCATCTGGACAACTGGCTTGCACGCCTTTGCGAGCTGGTGGATCGTTACCGTCCCCACATCGTCTATTTCGATTGGTGGATTCAGCAGCAAAAGTTCCGCCCGTATCTGCGCAAGTTTGCCGCCTACTATTACAACCGCGCGGCCGAATGGGGCGCACAGGTCGCCATCAATTACAAGTACGCGGCGTTCATGCAGGGCAGCGCCGTGTTCGACGTGGAACGCGGCCAGCTGGAAGCCATCCTGCCCGCGCCGTGGCAAACGGACACCTCCATTGCTAAAAACTCATGGGGGTATACCGACCACAACGATTATAAGGATCCTGCCGGCCTGATCGGCGATCTGGTGGACATCGTGAGCAAAAACGGCTGCATGCTCTTAAACGTCGGTCCCCAGGCGGACGGAACCATTACCCAGGAGGAGCGCGACGTGCTTCTGTTCATGGGCCGCTGGCTGAAAATCAACGGCGAGGGGATTTACGGTTCCCGCCCGTGGATTTGTTTTGGCGAAGGGCCGACCCAGATCAAGAGCGGCGCTTTCACCGATACGGATAAGACGCCCTTCACCTCTCGGGACATCCGTTATACGCAGAAACCCGGCCATATTTACGCCTATTGCATGCGTGCCCCGGAGGACGGCGTGGTGCGGCTGCCCGCGTTGGCGCGATGCTTTGCCAACGGTGCCGATTATCTGGTACAAAAGGTTTCGCTGCTGGGCGGGGGCGAGGTGCCCTTCGAACGGGACGAAACCTGCATGACCGTCCGGCTTGCGCCCGCGCCGACCGGCGAATACCCCGTCGGCCTGCAGATCGATATTGATTAAGCAGCAGCGCTTAACGGGCAGGGCAACGCAAATAGAATAAAAAAGTCGCAGCTCTTGTTGGTTGCGGCTTTTTCATTATGCTTTGTGCGCCGTTGTGTGGTAACCGGCTCCCGGTAATGCCGTGGTGATCCGCCACAAAACGCATGCGGTCGAGCGGGAAAACAGAGCTTTATAAGGGGAATGAACCAGCACGTTCTGCGACCCGCGCAGATTTTCCCCGCTTCATCGTTATGCGAGCAATATCTCCAGCAGCGCCCTGTAAACCGCATCGGGTATCTCCAGCGCCAGCAGACCGCTCAGGCAGCGCTTCGTGTCCGTCGTTTCCGCAAGGATACGTCGGATGCGCTCTTTCAACTCGTAATCCATCTGCGCATTATGCAGGATTTCCACGCAGCGCGACAGGCGGTCATTTTCCGCGAGCGCCAGCGGCTCCGCAAACAAAAGCGTTACGGTGGTGCCGCAGGGGATGCTCTCCAGGTGAACCGTCAGCCGATGCGAAGTTTCATCATAGGCGCACACAGCGCAGACCGCAGCACCGTCCCCGTCGCATGCCGCAACCGAGGTATTCGCTGTTACGCCTAAAAAAACGATCGCGTAATCCCGCGTTTCCGGCAAAAACGGAAGCGGCAGGCCCGCACTGAGCGTAAAGCGGGTCGCGCCATCCTGACGCCACTTGAACGTAAAGCGCGTTACGGAAGTCTCCCCCGATGCGAAGGCCATGCTCTCGCCATCGTCCTCATAGAGCGAAAACGCGCCGTCCGCGCCGCCAAAAACGCGAATCTCCAGCGTCCGGGGCGGTTGAACGCCGTTGAAACGGCTTTCCGCCTCGCCCGCCAGCGGGATGATCGCGCCCGCCTTCGCCAGTACCGGAATCTGCGAAAGGGGACGCCACAGGGTGATACTGCGGCCGCCCTCCAGCTGCAGGTTGTTGAAGAAATCAAAGTAAGTTCCGTCCGGCAGCCAGACCGTTGCGCAGGCCAGCCGCGCCACCGGGTCCATCGGCTGGGTCACGGGCGCGACGATCAGCTCACTGCCGAACCGGTACTGGTTGGGTACCCGGTAGGCTTCTTCCTCGCGGGGATATTCGTAATACATCGGTTCCACCAGCGGTTCCCCCTGCGTGTGACTGCGCAGGTTCATGCTGTACAGGTAAGGCATCAGCCGGTGGCGGAGCCGCAGCCAGGAGGTGAGGGTTTTTCTGACTTCGCCGCCGTACCGCCACGGTTCTTTCCCGCAAAACGGGTTGCTGGTGCTGTGCAGCCGGAGGATAGGCGAAAACACACCGAATTGCAGCCACCGCACCTGCAGCTCGTCGTCCCGTTTGCCATAGGCGTGGCCGCCGATATCGTGGCTCCAGCACCCGTAGCCGATGTTCGCCGCCGTGGCGGTAAAGTAGGGCTGAAACCGCAGCGATTGCCAGCTGATCACACTGTCCCCCGAAAAACCGATGGGATAGCGGTGGCTTCCGGGGCCCGCGTAGCGGGACAGGATTAACCCCCGTTTGCCGTCGCGCGCGCTATCCAGCGTATGCGTATGATTGAGCACCCACAAAGGGTCCAACCCCGCCACAGCGGAGGTAGTGCCCTGCTGCCAGTCCACCCACCAGAAATCCACACCCTCCGCCTCGCGCGGGTGATGAAGGAAAGTAAAATAGGCATCCATAAAGGCGCGGTCGCCGGGGGCAAAGGTTATCCGCTGCCTAAGCGCGGCGTTCTTGCCCAGCGCCTCCGCCACGGCGGGATACATCTCCTCATGTGGCTGCACCCCTTCCGCGGGATGCAGGTTGAGCGTCACCTTTAGCCCGCGCGCGTGCAGCGCCTGGAGAAACGCAGGCGGGTCTGGGAACAGCGCGCGGTTCCAGGTGTAGCCCGTCCAGCCCTTGCCGCCATTTTCGGGATGGGTGATATGCCAATCCATGTCGATCACAGCAACGCTCAGCGGCACGCCCTCGGAGGCAAAGCGATCCATCAGTGCGAGGTATTCTTCGTTGCTGTAGGGGTGGAAGCGGCTCCACCAGTTGCCCAGCGCATAGCGGGGCAGCAGCGGCGGAAAGCCGCATAAGCGGTAAAAATCCTTTAGCGCCTGCCGGTATTGATACCCGTAGCTGAAAAAATACAGGTCGCTCACGCCCTCGGCGCGCGGCGCAAACCACCCGTCCTCCGTGAGCGCGAAGGAACGGCTGTCGTCCAGCACGGCAAAGCCCTGCAGGCGGGATTGTATGCCGTTTTCCAGCGGCACCGCTCCATCCGCCCCGTCCAGCGTGCGTGCCGTTCCGCCGAGGTTCTCCAAAAGCGGATCGCCGTAATGCCAGGTGCAGTAAATGCCCCCGCAATCACTGTGGTTTTCCGCCCACAGGCCGTGGGGGGAGAAAGGTTGCCCGTCGTAATAGACGCTTATATGTTCGGTATGGATCTCCACGCCGTCGCCCGTACGCCACACGCGGTATTCAGACGACGCAAAATCCCGGTTCAGCACCGTTTGCGTGGGCCTGTCCTCAAACACGCCATCCGGCGCGTATTCCATCCGGATCAGTTGGGAGGTCAGCACGGTAAAACGGTACCGCTCCCCTTGAATCACACCCGGCCGCTGCTGCTCTGTATTGGCTGCCATGTTATACCCCCTCGTCCGACGCCAGGATGATCGGCTCGCCATCGCAGGACAGCAGACCGTTTTCGACCGGCAGCCGCCGATCGTCGATCAGGTTTACGTAAACGCCGTCCGCCCAGTTCACTGCCACCGGCGCGGCACACCCCCGCGTGCTGAAAACGCCCAGCGCCCGGCGTGCGCCGCTGCGATGCTCCGCCGCCAGTATCCCGTTGCCCGCGTCGCGCACGCGGTAGGCGCTGTCCGTAAAGACCGCGCGCTGTTTAATTCTGTACAGGCACTGGAGCAGGGGGGCGATGTCCCGACCCGTGTCCCAGCGGATCGGGTTCGGGTCAAACAGGCTCGGGCGAAAAGTGTTTTCCGTTTCCTGACCGTTGTACAAAAGCGTCATACCTTTCTGGAAGTAGAGGAAAGCCGTCCAGTTGCGGCGCTGGCGCGCGTCCGGGATAATCTGTGCGGCGCGCGGGCGATCATGGTTTTCCAGAAAGCGAAGTTTTACGAAATTATCGGGGTAAATGTGCTCCTGCCGATTGATCGCCTCCGCATACGCTTGCAGCGTGCTCTCCCCCCGCAGATACCCCATGAAATCCCCATAAATATCATACTCGTAGCTTATGTCGAACGCCTGATAGATTTCTGAATCCGACAGGCTCACCATGCCGCGCGCGCGGTTATCTACGATAAACGCCGGCTCCACCGATTCGCTCAGCCACAGGCAGTCGGGGCGTACCGCCTCCACCGCTTCCCGCGCCGCCAGCCAGAACGCAAGCGGTATCAGCGGCGCGACGTCGCAGCGGAACCCGTCCACGATCTTCGCCCATTGCCGCAGGGTCTCGATTTGGTACGCCCACAAATCTTGTTGGATATAATCCAAGTCGATAATATCCGACCACTCGCCGATGCGGTTGCCAAAACTTCCGTCCGGCTTATGGTAAAACCACTCGGGATGTTCGCGGGACAGTACGGAGTCAGGGGACGTATGGTTATAGACCACGTCGATGATACACTTCATACCCTGCGCGTGAATTGCGTCCACCAGCGCGCGGAAGTCCTCCAGCGTGCCAAATTCCGGGTTCACGGCACGGTAATCGCGAATCGCGTATGGGCTGCCAAGTGTGCCCTTGCGGCTTTGCTCGCCGACCGGGTGGATGGGCAAAAGCCAGAGGACGTCTACCCCCAGCGCGCGGATGCGGGGCAGCGCCTCCCGCACTTTCGCGAAGGTGCCCTCCCGGCTGAACTGGCGCACGTAAACCGAGTACATCACCTGATTGCGCAGGGCTTTGGAAGTTTGTACAGCCATCTAAAATGCTTCCTTTCACGGTGGCCTGGCGGGTTATCCCTTCACGGCGGCGCTGGCGATGCCTGCGATAAACCTGCGCTGGAAAATCAGGTAGACGGTGACGACCGGCAAAATGGCGATCGCCGTCGCGGCGAAAAGCCCCGCGTAATCGGTGGAATACCGGCCGCTAAACATATTAAGCGCAACGCTTAACACCTGTTTGTTTTCACTGCGGATCATCAGGTACGGCCACAGGTAATCCTCCCACGCCCACAGAAATTGAAAAATTGCGATGCTGCTAACCGCGTTGCGCAGCATCGGGAACACGATACGGTGAAAGATATAAAACTCATTGCCGCCGTCAATGCGCGCGGCTTCCAGCATCT
>JAJFVI010000070.1 GCA_021371895.1 Eubacteriales bacterium
GGATTCCGTACAATAACCCCAGCTGTTTCGCACGGTATAGCGCCCTTCTGAGCCACCGCAGACCCCGCTGTGGCACAATGCGGGTAAATCGTCCGCAAACCCGCCGTGGTCATGCGTTTGCGATTGTAAGCGCGGGTTGCATCTTTGCCTGCGGCGTGGTACGATAAGGGCGAACATACGGCGCGCTGTCCCGCGCGGGAAGCGATACCCGAGGCGGGACGTTTTTATATGGGGACGGGCCCCCGGAACGGAGGCAAACGGATGAAAACCACAGGAAAACGGAGATGGCTGGCCTGCTTTTTGGCGCTGGCGCTGCTCCTGCCATCCGGTGCGCTGAGCGCGGCGGGCTCGGACGCGCTCCCCGCAGCGGAGATCGCCGCGCCGCAGAGCGTGCGCGTGCTGCTGACGCGCTTTAGCGCCTTTACCCGGCTGGATATGACACTGAACGGTTCCTACAGCGCGCAGGTGGGAGAAACCACGCTGGCGTTCGGGCGCGGCGCGGATCTGACCGTGATGCTCAAGGAGGGCCGTTTATATCTTTATTATATGGATATGCGGCTGGACACCGGTACGGAGTTAACGCTTGTCCGCCATCCTGTGGAAGCCGGAACGCTTAACGGCGTGACGTTTGCCAACAATCCCGCCGTTTACGAGGGCGACCTGAACCTGTCCGTCGCGGAGAGCAAGCTGCGCATGGTGCTCACGATCGGCGTGGAGGAATACGTAAAGGGTGTCGTCCCCTATGAGATGAGCGACGGCTTCCCGCTGGAAGCGCTCAAGGCGCAGGCGGTGGCGGCGCGCACGTACGCCGTCAGCAAGGCCGTTCTCAACGCCGGGCAGACATACGATCTGGTGGATAACACCAACGATCAGGTTTACCGCGGCCGACGCGAGGATTATACGAACGCGACGCAGGCCGTGGACGAGACGCGCGGTGTGTGCGGCTTTTACAAGGGTGCGCTCGCCATGTGTTACTATAGTGCCAGCAACGGCGGGCAGACCGAACTGGCCAGCCATGTGTGGAACGCAGATACCGACGACGGCTATCTGGACATGCGGGACGACCCATACGATCTGGCAAACCCCCAAAGCAAAGTGCAAAGCGTTGTGCTGCCCAAAGCCGCCACCGAGGTCACGCAAGCGCCCTATGCGCTCAGGCTTTTGCTGCGTAACGCTCTGGCCGACACCCTGACTGCGGCCGGCTACGACGCCGCGCCGGAGAGCCTGAGAGTGGACACCGTTACTGCCCTGTGGGTGGATACGCCCCGCTACGAGGCGCCTTCGCGGCTGGTTACCATGCTGCACATCACGTTTACCTATTCGGCGCGCACCCGTACGGATGCCGTCGCCCCCGACGCGGGCACGTCCGTCCCAAGCTTGGCGGCTGACGACGAAGAAGTGAGCCTGTTTACTTCCATACCTACCGCGACACCCACACCGACCGCCGCGCCGACGCCTGTGCCGACCCCTGCGGAGACCATAGCGGAGACCCCCGTCCCCACGGTTACGGCGACGCCGGAACCCACGCCCTCGCCGACTCCCGCGCCCAGTTACGGGCCCTTTATTCCCAACGGGGAAGCGCTGACGCTGGATATTCCCATCTTCCCGGACGCGGAAAAGGCGCTGTCGCTGGGCATTAACAGCTACGACAACGAGATGATCACCGTTACGGAACAGGCGGATACCTTCACCGTTGAATCGCGGCGCTTCGGTCACGGCGTGGGCCTGAGTCAGCGCGGCGCGGAATGGATGGCGGGCATGTATGCCATGACGTACACGGAAATTTTAACCTTCTATTACCCCGGTATGACGCTGATGCGCCTTGACCAAGCGATTGAAGAGGCATTGTCGGCATTGGAACAGGCACTGACCGAGACGGCAGGCCCTGTGCCTTCGCCCACGCCGCGCCCCACCCTGATGCCAGTGGAGCAGACGCTGCCGCAAGGCGCGTGGTACGCCGATGTGACCGGCATTGACGATGATTCCACCCTCAACCTGCGCGCCGCGCCGGATATTTCCGCCGAGGTCGTTATGAAGCTGTACAAGTATCAGCGGCTGGTAGTGCTGGAACAATGCCCGCAGGAGGGCTGGGTGCACGTGCGCACCGACGCGGTGGAAGGCTATGTGATGGATAAGTTTCTGACCCGGGAAACGGAGCCGACGGCCCAGCCGTAGCGCGTTTATCCCACCTTCGGGGGATTGACAGACAGCGCGGCTTCGGGTATTGTTTTGCAATGCGCGTCCCAAACCGCAACGCGCCGTTTTCGGGCTGGTTTTGCCGCGGTGTTCCCGCGAGCACGCTTACGAGTAGGTTTGGAACGAAATCAAAACAAAGAGGATGAAAGCCATGCTGATCATCGGGATTTGTGGCGCGAGCGGCAGCGGGAAGAGCACCCTCGCCTCGGAGTTATGCGCCGCCATCGGCGATGGGTGCATGGTGATCAATCACGACAACTATTATCGCGATCATCCCCACCTGACCTTGCAGGAACGGGCGCTGCTCAACTATGACGAGCCTGGGATTTTCGATCACGAGCTGTTTTTGCAGGATATGAAAACTCTGCTGTCCGGCAGGCCGATCACCTGCAAGGCATACGATTATAATGCTCATCGCCGCGCCGACCGCGAGGAGGAACTGATCTACCCCACGGATGTGCTGATTATCGAAGGCATCCACGTGTTTTATGATGAACGGCTGTGCGAGCTGCTGTTTCTGAAGCTGTACATGAGCGTTGAACCCGATATTTGCCTGCTGCGGCGTATCCAGCGGGACATCAACGAGCGCGGGCGCTCCATCGATAACATCAGCGTCCAGTATCTTTCCACCGTTAAGCCCATGTACGACAAGCATATCCGGAATTATATCGAGCTTGCAGATGTGATCGTCGCCCACGGCGGACGCAATGCGCGGGTAGTGGATATACTGGCCGGCTACGTGCGCGACGAGCTGGGCAACCGGGCCGGGGAACCTTAAAGAAGTAAGCCGAATCCACGAGGGAAATGTGCAGACGCCGGAACCGAATCACTTCGACACGGCGCTTTTTTATGCTCTCTCTACGAAAAAGATACGAGAACAAATTTTCGCATAGGGCTATGAAATTTTTCGGTTCTGTGGTATACTCATGTCATACTTACTGGGGAGGATTGGATACTGATGGAGAAAGCCAAGGTCTATTTTACCAACTTCCGCACCGCGGCCAACCTGAGCCTGACGGAAAAACTGCGCAGGCTGATACGAAAGGCTGGTATGGCGGAAATGCCGCTGGAGGGCAAATTTACCGCAATTAAAATCCATTTTGGCGAGCCGGGGAACCTCGCTTTTCTGCGGCCGAACTACGCCAGGGTCGTAGTGGACGAACTGAAGCGCATGGGTTCGCGCCCATTTTTGACCGATTGTAATACGCTGTATCCCGGCCTGCGCCGCAACGCGCTGGATCACATCGACGCCGCGTACGAAAACGGCTTTTCACCCCTGCAGACGGGCTGCCACGTCATCATCGCCGATGGACTGCTGGGAACGGATTTCGTCAGCGTCCCGGTCGAAGGCGTTTACTGTGATCACGCTCTCATCGGGCGCGCGGCGGTAGACGCGGAGGCAATCATCAGCCTGACGCACTTCAAGTGCCATGAGGTCACCGGCATCGGTGGCGCGCTGAAAAACCTGGGCATGGGGCTGGGCTCCACCGCCGGCAAGCGGGAGATGCATTGCGACGGTAAACCGACCGTCAGCGAGGACGACTGTATCGGCTGCGGCATGTGCCTAAAGCAGTGCGGTTCCGACGCCATCACCCTTGTGCGTACGCCCCTGGGGCGCAAAGCGGTCATCGACCACGAAAAATGCTCCGGCTGCGGCCGCTGCGTGGGCGCGTGCTATAAGCAGGGCGCCATCGGCGGAGCGGACGGCGGCACAGAACTGCTCTGCTGCAAGATCAGCGAATACGCCAAGGCTGTCGTGCAGGGCAAACCTCATTTCCACATTTCGCTGGTCATGGATGTTTCGCCTTTCTGCGATTGCCACGACGAGAACGACGCGCCCATCCTGCCGGATATCGGAATGTTTGCCAGTTTCGATCCCGTGGCGCTGGATACCGCCTGCGCTGAGGCGCTGCTGAAAACCGAGCCGTTGCCCGGCAGTGCGCTGGCGGAGAAAACGAATCGCACCGGCGACCACTTCCACGATATGCACCCCATTACCGACTGGCGGCTGGGTGTAAAGCACGCGGAGCGGATTGGCCTGGGCACGACGCAGTACGAACTGATCGAGATGTAAAGCGCCGCCTGCCCGTCCGGCATTGGCCGGGCGGGCAGGCGGTGAAACAGTACAAGCCGGAGGGCCGCGGAGCCCCCGCGGCGCGGCTTCCTGGGGGTGGTATGCCTGTTGCTAAGAACTGACGTTCCCCTAGCACCGGCGTAACGCCGCCGGGCTGCGCCGGAACACCAAGCTGACGAGGTGAAAAATGAGCTTACAGGACAAACTGATCGTTCGCGGCGCACGCGAGCATAACTTAAAAAATGTCACTTTGGAAATCCCGCGCGATAAGCTGGTGGTCTTCACCGGGCTGAGCGGCTCGGGCAAGACCAGCCTGGCCTTCGATACCATTTACGCCGAAGGCCAGCGGCGCTACGTGGAAAGCCTTTCCTCCTATGCGCGCATGTTTCTGGGGCAGATGAACAAGCCCGACATCGACAGCATCGAGGGCCTTTCTCCGGCGATCTCCATCGACCAGAAAACCACCAGCCGCAACCCGCGTTCCACGGTGGGGACGGTTACGGAGATTTACGATTATCTGCGCCTTCTCTACGCACGCGTGGGTATCCCGCATTGCCCCAACTGCGGCAAGGTGATTATGCAGCAGACGATTGACCAGATGGTGGACCAGATCATGCTGTTTGCCGACGGAACGAAGATGCAGGTGCTGGCACCCATGGTGCGCCAACGCAAGGGCGAGCACCAAAAGCTGTTGGAGGACGCGCGCAAGCAGGGCTACGTACGCGTGAAGATCGACGGCGAAACCTGCGAGCTGGACGATCTGCCCAAACTGGATAAAAAGACCAAGCACGACGTGAGCGTCGTCATAGACCGTCTGGTGGTGCGCGACAGCGACGATTTCCGCCGTCGCCTGTCGGACAGCCTGGAGACGGCCGCCGGCGCTTCGGAAGGGCTGGTGCTGATCGACCTGTTTGAGCAGGGCGAGCTGCTGTTTTCGCAAAACTACGCCTGCCCTGATTGCGGCATCTCCATTGAGGAGCTCGCGCCCCGTATGTTCAGCTTCAACAGCCCCTTTGGCGCGTGCCCGGAATGCGGGGGGCTGGGCACCATCCTGCGTATCAGTGTGGAAAACCTCGTGCCTGACCCGAGCAAGAGCCTCAACGAAGGCGCGCTGCAGGCTACGGGCTGGAACATCGCCGACAAGGGGAGTATCGCCAACACCTTCCTGCGTGCGCTGGCAAAGAAATACAACTTTAGCCTCGATATGCCCTTTGACGAGCTGCCGGAGAAGATTGTGAAGCTGCTGATGTACGGCACGGGCGACGAAAAGATCACCGTCTATTACGAGGGCGCCAACGGGCAGGGGCATTACAACACCACCTTTGAAGGCATCATCACCTCGCTGATGCGCCGTTACCGGGAAACCAGCAGCGATGGCATGAAGGCGGTGTACGAGGAGTACATGAGCGCCGAGCCCTGCTCGACTTGCGGCGGTCGCCGCCTGCGCCCGGAGGTGCTTGCCGTAACGGTGGGGGACATGAACATCAGCGAGGTCTGCGATCTTTCGGTAACGAAATCGCGGAACTTCTTCCACGCGCTTAGGCTCAAGGAGAAGGAAACTATCATCGCCGCCCAGATTTTGCGGGAGATCGACAGTCGGCTAACATTTCTGGACAGCGTGGGGCTCAACTACCTCACACTCTCGCGCACGGCGGGCACGCTTTCCGGCGGCGAGGCGCAGCGTATCCGGCTGGCGACGCAGATCGGCTCCAGCCTGATGGGCGTGCTTTACATCTTGGACGAGCCTTCCATCGGCTTGCACCAGCGCGATAACCATAAGCTGATCGGCACCCTGAAACGCCTGCGGGATCTGGGCAATACCCTGATCGTGGTAGAACACGATGAGGATACCATGCGCGAGGCGGACTACATAGTGGACGTCGGCCCCGGCGCGGGCGTGCATGGAGGCAGTATCGTCGCACAGGGCACCTACGAGCAGATCATGCAAAACCCGGACTCGATCACCGGCCAATACTTAAGCGGGAAAAAATTCATCCCCATTCCGGCCAAGCGGCGCGAGGCTAAAGGTTGGCTGACCATCCGCAACGCGGCGGAGAACAATTTGCAGGGCATCGACGTGGCGCTTCCGCTGGGCATATTTTGCGTGGTGACGGGCGTGAGCGGTTCGGGCAAATCCAGCCTGGTTAACGGCATCATTTACAATCATCTGGCGCGCGTGCTCAACCGCGCCAAAACGCGGGCGGGGAAGTTCGGCGCCATGGAGGGCGTGGAGCAGCTGGACAAGATTATCTCCATCGACCAGAGCCCCATCGGGCGTACGCCGCGCAGCAATCCCGCCACGTATACGGGCCTGTTCGACCTGATCCGCAAGCTTTTCGCCATGACGCCGGACGCCAAGGCGCGCGGCTACCGCGAAAACCGCTTCAGCTTCAACGTCAAGGGCGGGCGCTGCGAAGCCTGCTCCGGCGATGGAATGCTGAAGATTGAAATGCACTTTCTGCCCGACGTGTACGTATCCTGCGACGTTTGCAAAGGAATGCGCTATAACCACGAGACGCTGGAAGTGCGCTACAAGGGCAAGAATATCTACGAAGTGCTGGAAATGACCGTGGAGGAGGCGCTGACGTTCTTCGAGGCGCATCAGCCGATCGTCAACAAGTTGCAGACGCTCTATGACGTGGGGCTGGATTACCTGAAAATCGGCCATCCCAGCACTCAGCTTTCCGGCGGCGAGGCACAGCGCATCAAACTGGCTACGGAGCTCAGCCGCAGGGCCACCGGACGCACCATCTACCTGCTGGACGAGCCGACTACAGGGCTGCACGCGGACGACGTGGGGCGGCTCTTGTCGGTGCTGGATCGGCTGGTGGAAGGCGGCAACTCGGTATTGGTGATCGAGCATAACCTGGATGTGATTAAATGCGCCGATTACCTGATCGACCTGGGGCCGGAAGGCGGAGACGGCGGCGGCAAGCTGGTGTGCGCCGGTACGCCGGAGGCGATTGCCGCGTGCGAGCAAAGTTACACCGGGCAGTATCTGGGGCCGGTATTGAAGCGGGATCGGGAAAGGGCAAAGTCTTAAGCCCTTCCCCTTTTTTATCGTTATCGGAAGGCGATTTTCCATCGGCCGAACGCCGAATTGATAACCGTCGTTCTTTCTGTTATAATAACGACAATGCAATCGTCCTTCCCGCTCTTTCAGGACAGGGGGCGGGAACCCGGTAGCGACACAGCGACGGGAGGCACAACCATGGAACTGACATTTCTGGGCGCGGCGCGCGAGGTAACCGGAAGCCGTTATTTTCTGGAGGCGTGCGGCAAGCGCATCCTGATCGATTATGGCATGGAGCAGGGTGCCAACGTATACGATAACGCACTCCTGCCGGTGGCCGCGGCCGATGTGGATTATGTTTTTCTGACCCACGCGCATATCGATCACAGCGGTTGGCTGCCGTTATTGTACAAGCAGGGGTTCCGGGGCAAGATCTTTTCCACCGAAGCCACGCATGACCTGTGCGCCATTATGCTGTTGGATTCGGCGCACATTCAGGAGATGGATGTGGAGTGGAAAAACCGCAAGGCCAAGCGAAGGGGCGATAAACTTGCCGAGGCGCTGTATACGGTGGAGGATGCCAGATCGACGCTAACGTATTTTGCACCCTGTAAGTACGATACTCCCGTGGCGGTATGCAACGGCATTGTGCTGCGGCTTGTGGATGTGGGGCATCTGCTGGGGTCGGCCTCCGTGGAGATCACCGTAACGGAGGCGGGCAAGACCCAGAAGATCGTATTTTCCGGCGACATCGGCAACCTCCACCAGCCGCTATTGCGCGACCCGGAATACATTACGCAGTCCGATTACGTCATCATGGAATCCACCTACGGCGATCGCAGCCACGGCGAGGTTCCCGATTACGTGAGCGAGCTGGTGGGCATCCTCACCGAAACCTTCGCGCGGGGCGGCAACGTGGTGATTCCCAGCTTCGCCGTGGGCCGTACGCAGGAGCTGCTGTATTTTTTCCGGCAGATCAAGCAGGATGGGCTGGTGAAAAGCTACCCGCATTTTCCCGTCTATGTGGATAGCCCGCTGGCGATTGAGGCGACCGATGTATTTAACGAGCACATGTACGACTGTATGGACGCGGAGACGCTCGCGCTGGTCAAGCAGGGCATCAACCCCATCCGTTTTGACGACCTGCGTTTGTCCGTTACCGCCGAGGACAGCAAAGCCATCAACTTTGAATCCACCCCCAAAGTGATCATCTCTGCCAGTGGCATGTGCGACGCAGGCCGCATCCGTCACCACCTGAAGCATAACCTCTGGCGGCCGGAGTCTACGGTGCTTTTCGTGGGCTTCCAGGGCGAGGGCACGCTCGGACGCCTGCTGACCGAAGGCGCAAAAAAGGTGACGATTTTTGGCGAACCCATCACCGTGAGCGCCGAGATCCGCAAGCTGGCTGGTATCAGCGGCCACGCCGATGAAAACGGGCTGCTTAAGTGGATCGGGAGCTTTACGGGCGACATCCGCCACGTGTTCGTCACGCACGGGGAGGACAGCGTAGCCGAAGGCTTTGCCAAGCGCTTGCACGATGATCTGGGCCGCAGCGCGACTGCCCCTTACAACGGTGAATGCTGGGATCTGACAAACGATGTGCTTTTGCGTGAGGGCAACCACCTGAAGGTCGAGCCGCGCCAGCCGGAGGAAGCGGCGGAACCAGAGCCCGCATCCAAGCCCGAGTCAGAGGAACAACAGGAGCCACAGCGCAGGCCCGAACCACGGGAACAGGAGCCACAGCGCTGGTCTGGGCCACAGGAACAGGTGCCACAGCGCACCCCCGAACCACAGCGGCCGGATGGGACGACCTACGGTGAGCTGTTAATGGCGGCGCTGCACATGAACGAACTGGTAGAACAAATGAAGGAAAGTCCTAAAAAGAACCAGAACAAGCTGGCGGCTGCGCTGCTTGGACTGATACAGAAATACGGTCGTCGCTGAACATCGCCGTTTTAGAAATCTTACCGCTCAAGAAAAAGGGAATCCCTGTCCGCAGCGCGTATACCAGTGGCAGAATAGTGCTGTACCGGCGACCCAAACCTAAGCGGACGCCGGCATAGGGAAGGATGAAGCCAATGGATAGGGAACAGGCACGCAAAAGCGCACAGGCGTTGGTTGCTCAAATGACACTGGAGGAAAAGGCCGCGCAGTTGCGCTATCAGGCTCCCGCGATTCCGCGGCTGGGCATACCCGCCTATAACTGGTGGAACGAGGCGCTGCACGGCGTGGCGCGTGCCGGCACAGCCACGGTGTTCCCGCAGGCTATCGGCATGGCCGCGGCTTTTGACACCCAGCTGATGGAGCGCATCGCCGATACCATTTCCACCGAGGCGCGCGCCAAGTACAACATGCAATCTTCACACGGCGACCGGGACATCTACAAGGGCCTCACGGTCTGGTCGCCCAATGTAAACCTTTTCCGTGATCCGCGCTGGGGGCGCGGGCAGGAAACCTATGGCGAGGATCCGTACCTGACCTCGCGCCTGGGCGTCGCTTTCGTCAAAGGTTTGCAAGGGAAGGGTAAAACGCTTAGAACGGCCGCATGTGCCAAACACTACGCCGTACACTCGGGGCCGGAAGCCATCCGCCACAGCTTCGACGCCAGAGTATCGAAAAAAGACCTGCGGGAAACGTACCTGCCCGCCTTTGAGGCGCTGGTGAAGGAAGCGCACGTGGAAAGCGTGATGGGCGCGTATAACCGCGTCAACGGCGAACCTGCCTGTGGCAGCAAGACGCTGCTTGTGGACATCCTTCGCGGGGAATGGGCATTTGAGGGGCACATCGTCAGCGATTGCTGGGCTCTTAAGGATTTCCACGAAAACCACCATATCACCGACACCGCGCCGGAGAGTGCGGCGCTGGCGATGCAAAACGGCTGCGATCTCAACTGCGGCGAGGTGTACCTACAAATCCTGACCGCCTATCAGGAAGGGCGGATTACGGAGGAGCAGATTACCACGGCATGCGAGCGGCTGATGACCACCCGTTACCTGCTGGGCATTCTGGGAGAAGAAGGTTCCGAATACGACGCGGTAACTTACGAGATGAACGATACCGACCAAAACGCTGCGCTGGCCCAAACCGTAGCGGAAAAGTGCATGGTGCTTTTGAAAAACGACGGCATCCTGCCGCTGGATACGGCCAAGCTGCGTACGGTCGGCGTGATCGGCCCCAACGCCAACAGCATCGCATGTCTGGAAGGCAACTACAACGGCACCTCCTCGCGGTATGTGACCTTCCTGGAAGGCATTCGCAAGGCTTGCGAAGGCAAGGCGCGTGTGCTGTATTCGCAGGGCTGCCACCTTTATATGGATCGCATCAGCAACCTCGCCACGGCGGACGATCGCCTGGCCGAAGCGGCGGGTGTGGCGGAGTGCTGCGACGTTACCATCCTCTGCCTTGGGCTGGATGCGACGTTGGAAGGGGAGGAAGGCGATACCGGCAACGAATACTCC